>JAOZQV010000328.1 GCA_029932035.1 Deltaproteobacteria bacterium
GTTCACTTTCCCTTCAATCTCTTCATTGGAGACTTGAGGTGCAGGGTTTATAATAATGACTGCCAATGACCCATGGACTTTATCCTCCTTCACCGTCACTTCCACTGAATCAACCATATCCCCTAAAACCTGCAGCTCTTTCCGGTAGACTTGCTCGATAGCCTCCCAACGGAGGGCCGGCTTGAATATCTTTCCAACAGGGGTAAGCGGAACCTGCTCGATGATGAAGACCTCCTTGGGTATAGCGGCCCGTTCTCCCATCTCTCTTTTCAGATAGTCGAGGATCTTCTCCTCTGTGAGTTCGGCCCCTTCCTGGAGTTGAACATAGACTACGGGGACCTCTCCCGCGTGGGGATCAGGTCGTCCAACCGCGGCCGCCACTTGCACCCCGTCAAGGCGATAGAGGGGTTCCTCAATAGCTGCCGGATCGATGTTGTGTCCGCCCCGGATAATAAGTTCCTTTTTGCGGCCGGTGAGCCATAAATACCCGTCCCTGTCCTGTCTCCCGAGATCTCCCGTATTGAACCACCCCTCTTTGGGCCAGATGTCACGGTTATGGGCCTCGTCAAGATAGCCTCTGAATACGTTGGGTCCTTTGATGCAGACGGAACCGATTTCGTCGGTTTCGGCCTCCCTTGTGAATAGATTCTCATCATCTAAGATAAAGACCTTCATTTCATGATAGGGAATTCTAATGCCAATGGAACCAACCTTTTGCTCACCGTAGTAAGGATTTACAGAAGAAACGCAGGTCCCCTCGGTGAGGCCGTATCCCTCTATAAGTTTCATGCCGCTGTGGGCCTCAAACCGTTTGAATAATTCCACGGAAAGGGGGGCTGCACCACATACGGCGTAGCGAAGCGAGGAGATGTCCGCATCGCCCTTGGGGATGTCTAACAAGACGGAAAGGACCGTGGGTACGGAAGAAAAGGTCACTGCCCGGTAATGTTCCACGATCTTGTAGAAATTCTGCATCACCGTAGGATCCCGATACCCCATAACGCCAAGCAGAACCACATGAGCGCCGATGGAAAATGGCAAAGAGCCGGTCACGGTGGTTGCGTTTACGTGAAAGAGTGGAAGGCCGCACAAGGTGGTCTCCCCGGTTATGAGTTCGGTCCCCGATGCGACCATATAGGCCATAGCTGATTCGTTGAAGTGTGTGTGTGGCGCGAGTTTGGGGGTACCTGTAGTCCCGCCCGTATGATACATGGAGGCCACATCGTTGGGGTCGATCACACGACCTGAATCCAGTTTATCACCCTGGTACCTCGTTATGGCCTCATCATACCCGTAAATCCCCTCCTTGTCATCACCTGGACCCATGACCCGGATGATTGCCTTGAGCTTGGGCAAATCTTTTCGGACTGCGCAGGCCTTATCCCAGATGTCTGATCCTTCGAACTCTCCTAAGGCTACTAAGACCTTGGTCCCCGCTGCCAGGCAGATCTCACAGATGGTGGAAGGTTCCAGCATGGGATTTATCGGATTGACAATCCCGACTGCTTCGCCTCCCCAGAGCACGTAATGGGTTTGGGGAAGGTTGGGGAGGAGGTAGGTGATAACATCTCCCGGGCCCACGCCCAAGTCATGGAAGAGGTTTGCAGTTCGAGTTATCTGGGCCAGAAAATTCCTGTAGGTTATCTGCGAGGGACTGGCATAATCTTCTCCGGAGGGGAAAAAGCTGATGGCCGTGGCCTCCGGGTCAATGGCGGCCCCATGTTTGATCATGTCATAGGTGTTGAAGAAATCGAGTCTGTCCTCAATAGGGATCTTTTCAAATTCTTCAATATCAGCGACGGTGACGATCTTAAGACCTTCCATAAACAATCCCTCTTTTATGACTGATCATTTACCTTTTTCCCATGGCCAGTAACGGAGACCTTTGAAAAATGTTTCGGTTGTTGATTTGTTGAGTAATGAACGAGCCTGTACTAAGGGCTTGGGAGGGTGAACTCCCCTCATGTAATAATGGAAGGTTTCTTTTGGACGCCTGGTTTTTTTGGCCGGTTCGCTGATCTTCATGTGTCTTTCATGGGGATAGGGAAAGAAAATAAAAATGGAAGTCACATAATCGTCAGGTTATGAACAGTTATTAATTAGATGTCAAGGGAAAAATGAGAACTTTTTATTGACTTACTCATATAGCATGGAGTAAAGATCGAGACTACTGTTTTCATTAAATGAGACACGTAGAATTCTGACTTGAGGGAAAGGGAAATGGAATCAATTTACAAACCATAGAAGGAGTAAAGAGCTATGAAAACAGGATACAAGACCATAAAGGTGGAACTCAAGGATGGTGTGGCCGTACTCACAATTGACAGCCCGCCGGTTAACCAGATGTCACCGCAAATGGGCCAGGATTTTGGCGAAGCCATAATGGAGGCCTTCGGCAATGACGAGGTCAAGGCCATTGTCCTGACAGGCACGGGGAAAAATTTTATTGCGGGCGCTGATATCACTCAGCTCCAGATGGTAAAAGAAAGGGATGATATTTGGGGGGTGGCCTCGCAGGGCGCCCGCTTTCTCAGCAGTATCGAAGTGGGTCCCAAACCGGTGGTCGCCGCGATAAACGGGAACTGTTTGGGGGGTGGCCTGGAGACGGCAATGGTCTGTCACTACCGTGTAGCGGCCAAGGGGATCAACTTGGGACAGCCCGAGGTACAGATCGGCCTCATCCCTGGCGCCGGCGGCACACAGCGTCTGCCGAGACTTATCGGTCTTAACAATGCTCTGGAGATGATCGCTGTCGGGAAACCGATAAAGGCTGAAAAGGCCTATTCCAGGGGGCTTGTGGATGAAGTTGTGACACAGGAAGAGCTGTTGGACACAGCTATAAAAGCTGCAAGGCGCTTCATCTCAGGCGAACTCAACCTCAAAATCCGGATGACCCGTAACAGGACTGACCGGCTTCCCAGCGCGGCAGAGAAAAAGGCCTTTCTCGATGTGTCCAAGATGATGACCGCGCAAAAGGCCAAGGGGTATATCGCTCCTTTCAAGGCGATCGAAGCCTTTGAGAAGGGTCTCAGCTATGATATTGACAAAGATATCGAGATGGAGGTGGGGTTGTTCAGCGATTGTGCGGTCACTGACGTGGCCAAGAACCTGATCGGTATTTTCCTTAATACCCGGGCCGCAGGCAAACTCCCCCGAATCAAGGGGATTGAACCGGCAAAGATCAAAAAAGTCGCCATGTTGGGCGGCGGCGTCATGGGTTCAGGGATCGTTAACCTGCTGCTCAAAGGGGGCTTTGATGCGGCGCTCTGGGATATCAATGACGATGCGATCAATAAAGGGGTGGCTGCTGTACGCAAAACCTTCGCATATCCCATCAAGAAAAAGAAGATGAAACCGGCAGACTTAGATAACATGATTGATAATCAACTCACCACCACAACCCGCCTTGAGGATCTGAAAGACGTGGATCTGATTATCGAAGCAGTGTTGGAAAATATGAATATCAAGCAGGATATCTGGAAGGAGCTTGAGGGGATATGCAGACCTGACGTGATTTTCGGGACCAACACCTCGGCCCTCCCCATCACCGAGATGGCCTCTATCCTTGCCGATCCCGGGCGGATGATCGGGCTCCATTTCTTCAACCCCGCCGACAGGATGCCCTTATTGGAGATCATCTGCGCAGAGAAGACATCAAACCAGACCTTGGCCACCAGCGTTGCCTTTGGCAGAGCCATCAAGAAAATCCCTATCGTTGTCAATGACGGCCCGGGGTTTTATGTCTCAAGGCAGTTGGGCGGTCTCTTTGGAGGGGCCGTATTCCTCTCCGCTGACGGCGTGGACGGAGCGGTCATCGAAGAGGCGATGATTGATTTCGGGATGCCCATGGGCCCTGCCACTCTCGCAGATCTCACGGGTATCGATATCAATTATCATGTGGGTAAAACCTTTGAACAGAAATTGGGGGAGCGATACAAGATACACCCCCTGACTGAAGTGGTGTACAAAACCGGCTGTTATGGTCGCAAGACCGGTTCCGGGTATTTTGACTACAGCGGCGAAAAACCCGTGCCCAATCAGAAGGTGGCAGATGCAATAAAGGGATATCTTAACGAACAGGGGGTCGCGCCAAAGAAGATGTCGTGGCAGGAGGTTGTGGATGCCATGTTAGCCCTTGGCATCAACGAGGCAGCCCTCATGATGGAGCAGGGGATCTGCGACCGGCCACAGGACATGGATCTGGCTATGATCTATGGCACCGGGTTTCCACCTTACCGGGGCGGGATTCTCCGGTATGCCGATAAGTGGGGACTCAAGAATGTATACGATAAATTGGTTGAACTTGAAAACAAGTACGGCCTCCGGTTCAAACCCGCAGAGATGATCAGCGAAATGGCCGGATCCGGAAAAACCTTTTATCAGGATTAGTGCCTTATTTTTT
>JAOZQV010000329.1 GCA_029932035.1 Deltaproteobacteria bacterium
ATGATGACTCCCCTACACAGGAAAAATGCATGACTTCGTAATCTTCAAATTGGAGAGAGTTGATGAGCAGCATCATCTGGGCCGGATTGGCGTAAATCAGGACAATGTCGGGTTCAAAGGGATTGTAGACCAGGGGCGCCATAACGACCGCTTCATATTTACCCAAAGGAAGTCGCGGAATCGATTCTTCGTATTTTTTCCCATCCTCCTTGTTCTGCACCCATACGACACTGCGGAATGTGCCGTCCTTGAAAAGTTCGGGGGTATCCGTCAGGCCGATGATTGATGCACACAGAGGTCCCTGAAAATCATCCACGCTAGCGCCCAGCGTCCAGTCAAAATTTCTCACAAGGGTGATCATCTGACAGAGGGTTCTCTTGCGATCCATTCGTCGCAGAAATGGGATACCATCGAGTTCTTCCTTTTTTTCCAGCATTTTGAAAGCGACCGGAAATGATTTGAGTCTCATCAAAGCTTCCAGCCTTCTGATCAATTTTTCCCAATCCATTCGGTTTTCCATAAGTTCAGCTCCTTTTCTTCATCCCCTCTCGAAACGCAACGGGTATATAGTTCCCTTTTTTTAGGGCTCTGATCAAATCAATCTCATTATCGATCCTGTCTGAAAACCGGGTTGCATATATCCCCACACCGCTTACGGCATGGGCATCGCTCCCTCCTGTAACCTGAAGATTGAGTCCTTCGGCCACTTCTGCAGCAAAGCGATTCTCTTTTTCCGTCACCTTGCTGTTCATGATCTCCACAGCATCAACGAATTCGAAGAGCGGCCTTTCCATCGCCTTTTCCACTGTCAACCCAAGTTGGCCAACACCGAAGGTCAAAAAACCCCTGAAAGGATGGGCCAGAATCATGAACCCGCCTGCTTTTAAAACCTCTTGCCTCAGTTCTTTAAGCTCTATGATCCCTTCGATTTCCTTCTCCACACCAAACACGAGAACATCACCCTGATCGGTCGTTATTTCATTCCCTCTCAGTATCAAGAAGTCATGCTTTTCTCTCAACCTTTCAACCTCTGCCGCCGTCCAAACATAGTTATGGTCTGTCAAGCAGATACCATCCAGACCGATTCTTTTGGCCTCTTCAATAGTTTCTCCAACAGAAGCGGAACTGCAGGGCGAAGCAGGCGACGTGTGGACATGAAGATCGATGATCATCTCTCCCGATATCATTGCCTTCTTGGAGAGCGGCAGATCTCCCGCCCCTCTTTTTAATGGCTTTCTTGAAGATATTTGAAAATCCTTAATGGGGCCCGAAGATGGGTCGCCCTGTTCCGAAACGACCTCATCAAGACTCAGGTCAGGCCTTCTCTCCTTTTCAGCTTCCCATCTAATCACCCGGGCCGTATCCCTCGCGCGGTAACAACACTCAAGCAGCATATCCGCCAAGTGACGGCATGACTTTCTACCAATCAGCTTCTGCACTCTCTGTGTGAACCCTTCACCCATTTTAAAACCCACCGCTTCCTGAAGGAAAGGGATCGCTCTCCGGCATTCGGAGTTTTCCGCCCGATTCCACTTGCCGGCAATGGACAAGATCTCCAATTGGGACAGACTCAGGGAAACATCGATTTCAAGGGAATAAATATCATCCTCAAGGATGCCATGAACGCCCAGAGTGTCATCGTCTTTTCTCCAAACGCTCACCACTTTATTCCGTGTAAACGTTATCATCTCAAAATCACCACCCTCCATTTTCTTATGAACGAGATCTAATCGAATTCAATGTTGTCAACAAGAGGACTTCCCGGCGAAAGGGCCGCACAACTTTTGTAGAGTCTGGGGTTTGCCTTAACCATGTTCTCGAAAGCGTGTTTTGCCTTTTTTGGGTCTTTTGGAATCTGTTTCAAATGGTCTTTGGTAAAGGACAATATCAATCCGCTGCAGCATTCTTCCACCATGTAGGCCAACTGCTTTTCCGTGGCTGAATTCCCAATAAAACCTCTTATGATTTTCCTGATACCAGGCCCGACGCGAGTACCCATAATTTTCTTAAAGGCATCTTCTACATCGATTTTTTCCCCTATGACTGATCGTTCCAGCCTTCCTTTAATACCACTGATTTCAAGATCGGGAATCTTTACGCTGATTTCCACATAAGCATCCATCAATGTATCCTGAAGACGGCATGAGGAAGTCATCGAATCATCTCCGATTTGTTCAACAACGGTACAAATATTTCTCGAAAAAGAAAGAATTTCCGGCATTTCTCAAAACTCCTCAGGCTGCCATTTTCTGTTTAAAATCCGTCAATCACGTAGTTGGTGTCTTGGCGATTCAAGTGGGTGTGAAAGGTTCCCTAAATGCTATTTTAACCTGATTTTATACAACAAGTTTTCAATATCGCCTGTCACATATATCACTCCGGAATCGGATACAGCGACGCCAGTGTGTAGTTCTGTAGAATGTCCTCCGATAGGATAACCAACGGCGAGGTTGTTTACCAAAGTAGTGGTGGCGCCTGAATCCGGGTCGATCTGGACCAATTGGGCTGTACCGGTTTCGACAACCACCAGCTTTCCATCCGGCAGTACTCCCATCCCCTTTGGCGCTTTCAATCCTTTAGCAATTACTTCCTTTTTTCCATTACTGAGGTCAATTCTGGATATGGTACCGGCTACAATCTCAGTGATATAAACTGCGTTTTCTCCTGCCCGTGATAGATATCCCGGAGCTATAAGATTTTTTGCTATGACTGTACGGTCTTTACCTTCCTTACCTTTTACCCTGAGGAGATTCCCTGTTCCCATCTCGGCCACAATAATGCTACCGTCATCCATCATCAAGGCGTGGCCAGGTGCTTTAAATCCACCAAACATACTTTTGGACAGATTTGTCTTCCTGTCAATCACCTGAACTGTCCCGGTGACAGGACTGATCAGGACTAGATTATCTTTGTACACTGAAACTGTTATTGGGTAAGCTATGTGAGAGCCTTGGGCATGGCTGCTTTTCATAGTGGTAACTTCTCCCGTAAAACCATCCACCTTTTTTACTGAGAAAAAATCCGTAATGTATACAGCGTCACTGCCATCTTCTGTTGATACCGCGACCCCGGCAGCGCAAGAGAGCTTTCCCTCTACAATAGTTCGCGCTTTACCTGTTTTCTTATCAATTTCATAGATCCCGTTTTTTGCCATATTGCTGATAAAAATGCGGTCCTTTGAATCAATTGCCAGGTTGTCAATGGAAGGATCTACCTTGGCGATCACTTTCTTTTGTCCTGTCTTTATGTCCACCTGGACAACCTCTCCCATGGCGGTATCGACAGCATAAAGATTTCCCTTGGAATCAAAGTTTACCGCAGCGGGTATCTTGAATCCCTTTGCAACAACTTCCACGTTGCCTGTTTCAACATCAACCTTACCGATGACACCTTTGAACCAGAGGGGGCCATAAAGCATATTGTCCGGACCAAAGTCGAATCCATTGAGCCCACCCAGTTTCTCGGCGATCTTCCTTGTCTTTTTTTGCCCTGACAGGTCAATTTCGTATAGAGCGTCGCCCCAAAAAACCTGTGTGGCGAATAGACGGCCTTCATTATTAAAGGCAAGGGAATTGATCCCCGGCAGTCCTTCTGCCAACACGGTAACCTTTCCATCCGCGCCTTTGCATCGAAGCTTACCTTCAACGAAAGAGGTATAATAGATTCGCCCGTCGGGTCCGAATTCCAAATCATCGGCCATACCTTTGGGTGGGCCGATGAACTCCATTACGTCACCGGTATTGGCATTCACATAGTAGATAGCCTGCCCGACTACACTGCCGGCATATAGGTTGTCCAGACTGTCAAATGTGAGGCCATGGATACCGTGGAAATGGGATCCGGGCACAAGGATCTGTATTTCATATCGGGGATCCACGACAACGGGGGTTGTGGTGTTAAAAGGTGCGGCACTCACCACTCTTGAGTTAAGGTGAAAGATGCAAAGGAACAGTAACCCTAAAACCACCGGGGAAAAGATTCTGCGGGTGTAACACGTTTTGTTCATATTGTTTCTCCTTCCAGAATTATTCCTTCCAGAATTATTCTTTTAAGCTTCCGGGCGGCAATTCCGGGTTTTATCGTACCTCAGCTTCCTTTATCCCCGGAATTGTCAAACCCTGGGAGCCTCCCCGGAAAAGCCGGGGTTTACCCTATTTAATTAGCCAACTATTGCTATTTTCCTTTATGAGGTTTCCATCCGAATTCCTCCGGCTTATAGTTGACTTGCTCAGCGGGGATAACCTCAATTGGCTTTGTGAACGGAAAATCGAAATACTTTGTCTTTTTAACCACTTGCCCAATAACCATAGGTTGTATTGCCTGGTGGTCTTTTGCGCGCATGGTTACGGGCCCCACCGGTCCCTCCCACTTGAGTCCCTCAAAGGCCTTGATAACCTTTTCT
>JAOZQV010000330.1 GCA_029932035.1 Deltaproteobacteria bacterium
TGGGCCGGTGCTTCTTGGCTAACGTTCGCACCTGATCATAATCTATCTGTTGAGTAGTTGGGTCTAACCTATAGAAAATAGGTTTAAAAATCTTACCTGAGAAGCTCACAGGACTCCCGTGCGTCAGATGACCGCCGTGGGAAAGATCCATACCCATAATCGAGTCCCCAGGTTCTAAAAAAGCGAGGTAAACAGCCATGTTGGCCTGAGAGCCGGAATGAGGTTGAACGTTCGCGTGCTCGGAGCCGAACAAACGTTTAACCCTGTCAATGGCTAATCTTTCCGCTTTATCAACAAACTCGCAACCCCCATAGTATCGGGACCCAGGATAACCTTCGGCGTATTTGTTGGTCATCACGCTTGCCTGAGCCTCTATCACGGCTTGACTGGCATAGTTCTCGGACGCAATCATAACGAGATTGCGTTTTTCTCTCTCTGTCTCCGCCAAAATCGCTTCATGGACCTCAGGGTCCAGTTTTGCCAGGCTTTTCTGCCCGTTCCAAAATCCCTTTTCAGTCAATTTGATTTAACCTCAACTCATGCCGTCCCCCATCAAAAGGGGTCTCCAAGAAAAGATCCACCATTTCCAACGCAATACCCGCGCCGATTACCCGTCCTCCCATAACCAGGATGTTGGCATTATTATGCTGTCGGCTCAATCGGGCAGTGAAAAGGTTATGACAGACACCCGCCCGGACCCCTTTGTAGCGGTTAGCCACGATTCCCATACCAAGACCGGTCCCGCAGATCAGGATACCACGCTGGTATTCATCCTCGGCTACTCCTTCTGCTACCCTGTGGGCAACCTTGGGGTAATCTGCCGAATCCCGGTTGAGTACCCCGGCATCTGTGACCTCCCACTGTGGCAAGACCTCGAGGTGGGCCTTGCAGGCCTCCTTTAAATCAAATCCACCATGATCTGAACCGATTATAATTTTCATATTTTTGCTTCATATGCCTTAAAAATCAGGGTGGCGTTAGTGCCACCGAAGCCAAAGGAGTTGGACATGGCGACCCGAATCTTCGCCTTTCTCGCTTCATTGGGAACGTAATCCAGATCGCACTCCGGGTCAGGCGTTTCATAATTCATTGTGGGGGGAATTATTCCGTTCTTTATTGTAAGCAATGTGAAGATCGACTCAACACCTCCGGCTCCACCAAGGAGATGACCGGTAACAGACTTTGTAGAGCTGATGTTCAGTTTATAGGCGTGGTCTCCAAACACGGATTTGATCGCCTTGTTTTCCGACAGATCGTTCAGTTTAGTGGATGTGCCATGGGCGTTGACGTAATCTATATCTTCAGGCATGAGTCCGGCAAAATCGAGCGCGCCCTTCATGCATTGAATCGCCCCCTCACCCTCAGGCTCTGGAGCTGATACGTGGTAGGCATCGCCTGATAGTCCATAGCCTATCACCTCACCATAGATATTGGCGCCTCTTTCAAGGGCATATTCCAGCTCCTCTAAAATTAGTATTCCTGCGCCTTCACCTATAATAAAACCATCTCGATCCAGATCAAAGGGCCTTGACGCCTTTTCCGGTGCGTCGTTCCTTGTGGAAAGGGCGCGCATGGAGCAGAAGCCGCCAAGGGCCAGCGGGGTTATTACCGCTTCGGCTCCCCCGGTTATTATTGCGTCTGAAATGCCATCCCGGATCAACCTGAAGGCCTCTCCAACGGCGTGAGTACTGGCTGCGCATGCTGTCTCAATGGACAGGTTGGGTCCCTTGGCGCTGAATTCAATGGCAATCTGTCCGGGCGCCATGTTGGCAATAATTCCAGGAATAAAAAATGGGCTGATTCGTCTTGGGCCCTTTTCCAGAAGTACAGAATGGAAATGCTCTAACATTCCAAGCCCGCCCAATCCGGAGCCGGTGACACAGCCGACTCTGTGGGCGTTCTTATCATTGATCTTAAGTCCTGAATCCTCCATGGCCATTCTTGCCGAAGCAACGGCATAATGGATAAATATATCAAAGCGCCGGATCTGCTGTTTATCCATGAAGTCCCGAGATCTGAAATCTTTGACTTCACCTGCGATCCGGGATGCAAAGCCTGTAGTGTCAAACTTTGTGATAGGCCCAATCCCTGATGTCCCGGAGCATACTGCTTTCCAGCTTTTTTCAACCCCGGTTCCCAAAGGAGTAACCATCCCTAAGCCTGTAACCACAACCCTTCTGGTCATCTTATTGCTCCCTCATATGTCAGATTTAGAAACCGTCCTTAACGGTACCGGATAGCTCAAAGTGCAGGCCCTGTGCTTTCAGTTAGGTTCTAAGGAGGTCAGCATCAAAGATCATTATGCAATTGCCTTTTTGACATAGTCTATTGCATCTTGAACAGTCCCTATATTTTCAGCATCTTCGTCCGGAATAGATACATCAAATTCCTCTTCCATGGCCATAATAAGCTCCACCTGATCTAAGGAATCAGCGCCCAAGTCATCCACAAACGATGCTTCGGAAACCACATCTTCTTCCGGCACATCCAACTGCTCACATATAATCTTTTTAATTTTATCCGCTATATCTGACATAAACCATTACCTCCCTAAATGAAAATTATTAACTTCCTCAAAAAAAATACCGCACAATTTATTTGAAACTGGATAACATCTCAACTACTCAGATCTAATTTCAGGTTCACTACATGTACATTCCGCCATTTACATGAAGAATCTGTCCGGTAATATAGCTTGCGGCATTAGAGCAGAGCCAGTAGACAGCCTCTGCCACCTCTTCCGGCATCCCCATTCTCCCAAGAGGGATTTGAGCTAAAAAGCCCGCCTTTACCTTTTCGGAGAGGACAGCCGTCATTTCAGTGTCAACAAATCCCGGAGCTACGCCATTGACCGCAATCCCCCGGCCCGCTAACTCCTTAGCCGTAGTCTTGGTTAAGGCGATTACTCCGGCTTTGGAAGCAGAATAATTGGCTTGCCCCGGGTTTCCTATTTGTCCTACCACAGAGGATATGTTGACAATACGTCCAGCCCTCTCCTTTATCATCGGACGGACTACTGCCCGCGTACAATTAAACACGCCCTTCAGATTTACATTCAAAACGCCATCCCAGTCCTCTTCACTCATCCGCATTAAAAGGGTGTCCTTTGTTATCCCTGCGTTATTCACGAGTACGTCAACCCTCTCAAATTTCCCAAAAATTTCTTTGAAAAACAGGTCTATATCCTCAAACGAAGATACGTCTATCTTGTGGGCCTCTGCCTCAACGCCCATGCCTGCCAATACTTTTAGTGTTTCCTGAGAGTCTGAGTCGTCTGCGTCATAATGGACAAGAATGATCTTAGCCTTCTCTTCTGCAAACCTGTAGGCCACTGCACGCCCAATCCCTTTGGACCCCCCTGTAATGACAACTACCCTGGGACTCAAATTTTCCATAGTCTTTTCCTTTTCCCTAAGATCTTAGCCTATTTTGGAGACCTTCAACTGAAGGCTCATCTTTTCGAGGACCATACTGTTTACATACTGCGCTGCCATACTGATGGCATTCTTAATCGCTTTGGATGAAGAGCCCCCGTGGCAGATCATCCCTACTCCGTTGATCCCTAACAGTGGCGCTCCACCATGCTCTTCGTAATCCAGTTTTCGCTTAAATCCGTCAATGGGCTTACGAGCCAATGCCAACGCAACCCGACCGAAAAAAGAACTCATCAGCTCCCTTTCAATGACTCTTCCCATCGCCTCGACGTTACCTTCTATCAGTTTTAATACTACGTTCCCTACAAAACCATCGCACACAACTATATCAACGTCGCCCATAGGGATGTCACGTCCCTCAACGTTTCCGACAAAGTTTAACTCGCTTTTTTCAAATAGCTCGTGCGCTAAACGGACCTGCTCATTCCCCTTGCCTGCTTCCTCGCCGATATTCAACAGACCTACCTTCGGAGCTGTCATCCCGAGCAAGGAACAGGCGAATGCCTGGCCCATAACCCCAAACTGAAAGAGCTGAGCCGGTCTGCAGTCCACATTTGCCCCAACATCTATCAGGATAACACGGCCTTTTTCAGTGGGAACGATACTCGCAATAGCCGGCCTTTCTACGCCCTCCATACGACCCAATGCCAAGACACCGGCGGCCAAAGTAGCCCCGGAATTGCCGGCGCTGATTACTGCGTCAGCATAACCACCTTTCACAAGATCAAAGGCCACTTTGATGGAGGTATCCTTTTTTTTCCTCAGGGCCTTTAGAGGAGATTCATCCATCTCCACCACATCTTCGCAGTGATGGAATGATATATGACCGTGTGCTGGACGGCTGTTAAGCGCCCTTGTTACTATTTTCTCATCCCCAACAAGGGTAATATTAATGCCGAGTTCAGAAACAGCTTCCACCGCACCTTGAACCACCATTTCCGGAGCATGATCCCCTC
>JAOZQV010000030.1 GCA_029932035.1 Deltaproteobacteria bacterium
CCACGGCATTTGTTCTCATACCGGTTAATGGTCCGGTCATCAGCACAAAGGGATTGTCTGCGGAAAGGGGATCAAAGTCCGGCTTATCTTTTATGAGATCGAGATAGATCTTAGTCCCAAATCCCAGGCCGCCGATATATTCCCGAGCGAATCCCAAATCCAAGGGCCTTGCTTCGATATCCCCGGATGTCAGGTCGACATAAAGTATACTTCCTGCATAACCACCCATATGGAATGTCTCCTAATAAATATTATACTCCCCATAGCCGTTCTCATCGAGATACTTGGGATACATGGCATAGGAGGGTTTTATTGCGGGCAAGAGCTTCAATATTTTTGGAATCGGTCCCTTTGCCACCATCTGTTTCCGGGTAAGGGCAGCCATTAAGTTCACCTTGCCGAACCAGAACTTGTGGGCGATGTCCGCGCTCATGGACATATCAACTGTAGCCTTGGTATCGGTGTCTCCAGTCCTTATTTCAAGGCTGTCTCCTGAGCAGTCAATCAACAAAACCACGTCCGGATCACTGTAACTAAATCTGATAATTAATTTTGAGGCAAGCAGCTTATCGGCAATGGCCGGCGTTTCAGCGAGCTGCCTGAAAAAACCAGCAAGCATTTCTTCAAACTTCTCAGAGCTTTCAAAAAGTCCCATCTGTTCCCCCTATTCCTATAAAAAGTGTTTAATATGCGTTTTTGAGATGAACCAATATCTCCTCGGCAACTACCTCTCGCGGATTATAAAAGCTTGTTCCGTCCATCACCGCTGCCTCGGCAATTTCCGGCAGCCGTTCTTCGGGGACGCCCACTTCTCTAAGCCTTAGGGGTAAAGCGCCCATCTCGTTCAGCTTACCGGTCAGTTTCCTCACTGATTCGATGGTCTTCTTAGCCCGATCATCAGGTGATAGCCCGGATACCTCCTCACCCATGACAGGCGCAAGCTTAGCCAATTTCTCCGTGATTTCCTCAAAATTGTACTCCAGGCCGTGGGGCAGGAGTATCCCGTTGGCAATCCCGTGCGGCACCTGGCAGAGTCCCCCAACCGCATGGGCCATGCCATGCACGCATCCCACCATTGAATGGGAAAAGGCAATGCCGGCCATGGCCGAAGCCACCAGCAGACTCCCTCGAGCCTCGATGTCGCTCCCATTCCGAGTGGCCTGCACAATGTTTCCGCAGATGAGTTCGATGGCGCCGGATGCCAGGGCATCGGAGACGGGCGACCATTGCAGACCCACATATGCCTCCACTGCGTGGGTCATCGCGTCCATGGCCGTAGATGCCGTTAGCCCTGGGGTCATTGAAGTAGTCATCTCAGGATCGAGGACAGCGAGATCGGGGAGGAGGAATTTGTCGGTAAACGCCATCTTCACACTGTTTTCCTCATCATAGATAACCGCTACCATGGTTACCTCGCTGCCGGTGCCGGCAGTAGTTGGTATTGCAATCAAAGGGTTCAGCGGTTTTGTCAGGGTCTGGGCGCCGGAGTGGTCCTCTATTAGATCGCCCCCCTCGCAGATCAAGATGTTGGCGGCCTTGGCCGTATCAATAACACTTCCTCCGCCTATAGCTATCAGACCTTCAGCACCGAAGGCCTTGGCCTGTTCAGCGCATGCATTGACCGCCTTTACCTCAGAATTCGGAGGCACATCGAGAAACACCCCGGTAACCTCGACACCTGTGGATTCAAGCCCGTCCACCACTCTTTTCATTAGACCGAGGTCACTGATGACTTTATCGGATATAATGAAGTATTTCGATGCCCCCAAAAGGTCAAGCTCGGCCTTGAAGTCTGATGCAATGCCAGGGCTGTACACCACCTTGGTCGGGTTGTAAAATTCAAAGAATTCCGGAATCATAGCAGTTCTCCTCATATGAGATCAGCAAAAATAGATTTCTATAAGATTTTTATCATTTAGAGTGTGATGTGTCAACAAAAGGATTGATCATTCATGGTAATCTGGTAATATACTACCTGAGAAAGAGAATTTGGACGCAGATAAACGCAGATAAACGCGGATCTGTGATTTTTTTGGGTTTAGTTATCTGCGCTTACCTGCGGAAATCTGCGTCCCTAAAATAATTAATCTTAACCCGTTAACGAAATCTGCAGGGGGTAGATTTTTTGGTTTTCCTTATAATCATTCTAACTATTCTGATAGGGGAATATCTATTAAACCTGATCGTCGACACTAAAAATGTACGGTATTTGAAAACCGATTTGCCAGAGGAGTTCTCAGGCTATTATGACAGGGAGAAATACAGGAAATCCCAGGAATACCTCAAAGAAAACACACGGTTTGGGCTTATAACCGATTCCATTGCAACGCCTGTTACTATCGCCTTTATTCTACTTGGGGGATTCAATCTCGTTGATCAGTTTGCCCGGAGCTTTCACCTCGGTATGATTCCGACCGGTCTTATATTTGCCGGCGTACTTATGCTTGCTTCTCAGATAGTGGCGATACCATTTTCCATTTACAGCACCTTTGTCATTGAAGAGAAATATGGTTTTAATAAGACAACGCCGCGAACCTTTGTGCTTGACATCCTGAAGGCCTGGGTCCTAACAGCTGTAATCGGGGGCATCCTGTTCTCGGCTGTGTTATGGTTTTTTAAGGAGGCGGGTCCATGGGCCTGGGCCTATTGCTGGATAGCAGTGACCCTGTTTCAGATATTCCTCCTCTTTGTCGCCCCCGTTGTTATAATGCCTATCTTTAACAAATTTACGCCCTTAGAGGATGGCGAATTAAGGGCGGCCATTGAAGAGTACGCAAAAAAACAGGATTTTAAGTTGAAAGGCGTATTTACCATGGATGGCTCAAGACGCTCCACAAAATCGAATGCCTTTTTCACCGGATTTGGCAGGTTCAGAAGGATTGTCCTTTTTGACACCCTCATTGAAAAACAGACAGCAGACGAGCTTGTCTCGGTCCTCGCCCATGAGATGGGGCATTACAAGAAAAAACACATACTGAAATCGATCGTGATTTCTATCCTCACCACCGGATTGATGTTTTATATCCTCTCCATTTTTATGAACAACAGGGAGTTGTTTGCGGCTTTTCGGATGCAGCATATCTCAATTTACGCGAGCCTCTTTTTTTTCGGGTTTCTTTATGCCCCAATAGAAATAGTTCTGTCTATTTTCGGGAACATCCTTTCGCGAAGACACGAATACGAGGCCGATGGCTATGCGGTTGCCACTTATCGGAAACCCCAGTCCATGATTACAGCATTAAAAAAGCTGAGTGTCGATAACCTCTCAAACCTGACCCCCCATCCCCTGAAGGTATTCCTGACCTACAGCCATCCCCCCGTCCTCGAGCGAATCCGGGCGATCCGGAGACTTGTGGATTAGGCGTAAGGCATAAGGGACAAGGCCCAGAAGTCAGAAAAACGTGTAACCCGCATCCTGCATCCTGCTTCCAATTTGACAACTGACAAAAAAAAGGGTATTTAGCGCCTGTACGAAATAATTTCCCTATTTCATAATCATAATCTTAATCATAATCTTACTCAAAACGATTATGATTAAGAGTATGATTAAGAGTATGAATCCAGAAACAAATTCAACAGCATACGCGTTTTGCAAAACAGCTGACCTCAGGTGGGCAAACTATGAAAAAAACCGCGCTGATTTTCGGTATTTCCGGGCAGGATGGATCGTACCTGTCTGAATTGCTTTTGACAAAGGGCTACAGGGTCGTTGGTTCTTCCCGGGACGCCCAGATGTCTCGTTTTTCAAATCTGGTTCGTCTGAAAATCAGGGACCAGGTGGAGGTCGAATCTGCCGCTTTGAACGATTTTCGCAGCGTACTCCAGGTCCTCAAGAAGATCCGGCCGGACGAGGTCTACAACCTTGCCGGGCAGAGTTCGGTTGGGCTTTCCTTTGACCAGCCTGTTGAGTCATTTGAGAGCATCAGTATCGGGACGTTAAATCTCTTGGAGGCTATAAGGTTCTTAGAGGCGCCGATCAAGATCTATAATGCGAGTTCCAGCGAGTGTTTTGGCAACACGGACGGTCGCCCGGCAGACGAGTTTACACCATTTCGACCCAGGAGCCCCTATGCCGTTGCCAAGGCAGCCGCCTTCTGGCAGATGGCAAACTACCGTGAAGCCTATGGACTTTTTGCCTGCTCAGGACTCCTCTTCAACCATGAGTCTCCCCTCAGGCCCCAAAGGTTCGTGACCCGAAAAATAGTGAATGCCGCCTGCCGCATTGCAGCGGGAATGAATGAGAAACTCGAACTCGGGAATATATCAGTGGAGAGGGACTGGGGCTGGGCCCCCGAATATGTGGAGGCCATGTGGCTCATGCTTCAGCAGGACAACCCTGATGATTATGTAATAGCCACTGGGGAGACCAATCGATTGGAGGATTTCGTCGATGGGGTCTTCACGTCCCTTGGCCTGAATTGGGGGGAGCACGTAAAAACAAACCGGAATCTTTTCCGGCCCACGGACATCCTTACTGTCAAGGCAAATCCCGGCAAGGCCGCGCAAAAATTAGGATGGAAGGCGAGATATAAAATGCGGGATGTGGCAAGGATGATGGTGGAAGAGGAGAAGGAAGGATGGGAAAAACTATGAAAAAGGCGCTTATTACGGGAATTACCGGGCAGGATGGGGCTTATCTGGCCGAGTTTTTGCTTAAGAAGGATTACGAGGTCCATGGCATTAAGCGAAGGGCCTCACTCTTCAATACAGACAGGATTGACCACCTCTACCAGGATCCGCACGAATCTGAAAGAAGATTTGTGCTCCACTACGGAGACCTGACCGATTCCACCAATCTTATCAGGATCATCCAGCAGATTCAGCCCGATGAAATATATAACCTGGCGGCCCAGAGCCACGTTAAGGTCTCTTTCGAGACCCCGGAATACACAGCCAATGCTGATGCCTTAGGGGCGCTTCGCCTGCTCGAAGCCATCCGTATCTTGGGATTAGAAAAAAGGACCAAATTTTACCAGGCATCCACCTCTGAACTCTACGGTTTAGTCCAGGAGACGCCCCAGAACGAGAAGACCCCCTTCTATCCCCGGTCTCCTTATGCTGTGGCCAAACTATATGCCTACTGGATAACGGTCAACTACAGGGAGGCTTACGGGCTTTTTGGATGCAATGGGATTCTATTTAACCACGAATCCCCTCTGCGGGGGGAGACATTCGTCACGAGAAAGATTACAAGGGGCTTAGCAAGAATCAAGCTTGGGTTTCAGGATTCTCTTTTCTTAGGGAACCTCGATGGAAAGAGGGATTGGGGCCATGCGCGTGATTATGTGGAGCTGATGTGGCTTATGCTCCAGCAGGAAAAGCCAAAGGACTACGTCGTTTCTACGGGGAAGCAACATTCCGTGCGGGAGTTCGTAAATGTTGCTGGTAAAGAACTCGGCTTTGATATTCGCTGGGAAGGGGAAGGCGTAGAGGAAAAGGGATACAATCAAAAAACCGACCGGTGCATTGTGGCGGTTGATCCCCGATATTTTAGACCAACTGAGGTAGATGCTCTTTTAGGCGACTCGAACCTTGCAAGAGAAGAGCTTGGTTGGGAGCCCAAGACCTCCTTTGAAGACATGGTCGCCGAAATGGTAGCCCACGACCTCCGGGAGGCGGAGCGGGATCTGCTCTGTCGCAGGGAGGGGTTTTTTGTGCCAAACGGCATTGAATAGCCATATCTTTGAACTGGTGAAATATTTCTTGACACTCAATGCTCTGACTGATATAAAAATAAGTTTTAGTCTAACTAACTCCTTGTCCCCCTGGATCGATCTGCAAAGTCCGATTCCCGGCTCTTCGGTTTAGAGGGACCAAAAAAATCCTAATCAGGAAAAAGGCCGAAGGGAGAAAACAAACATGAGATATTATGAAACCCTCTATATCATTAATCCGGACTTGCCCGAAGATGATTATCGCGGGGTAGTGACCAAGTTTACCGATCTTGTTGAAAAAAACAAGGGTGTGGTTACCAAGGTTGATGAATGGGGAATAAAAACACTCGCCTATGCGGTAAAAAAATTTAGCAGAGGCTCTTATGTGCTCTTACAATATTGCGGTGAACCGGGCATTACGGCAGAACTTAAGAGGGAGATGAGCTTAGATGACAGGCTCCTCAAGTATCAGACGATCAAGCTGAGTGATAATGCTGATCCTGAGACCTTGAGGGCCGAGGGAGATGAGGGAAAGGAAGAGACCGGAGTAGAAGAGGGGGCTGCCGGCGAAACGAGCACAAAAGACGAGGGTGAAAATGGCATATAATAGAACCTATAATAGAAGCGGAGATACGAACAGGAACAGGGGTAGATTCAAAAGAACCTATCATAGAAGAAAGGTATGCAAGTTCTGTGCGGACAGCAGTCTTAGCATCGATTACAAGGACATAAAGATTATCAGGTATTTTACCACTGAACGGGGCAAGATTACACCGTCCAGAATTTCCGGCAACTGCGCCAAACACCAGCGGATGCTGGCAGTAGCCATTAATAGGGCCAGAAATATTGCCCTTTTGCCATTTACAACATCTATTGTAAAATGACCTTAAGTCCCTTGAAACATCCCGAAGCTGGCTTCTCGTATGTTCGGGGCTTTTGCTGTTCCTGAAATCCCATGAAAACGACTGATTTACTGGGGTGTGCCGGTGGGGCTGTATCTCTTCTAATGGCGTCCGCCTTAATCCCGTTTATCGGCCCCTTTTTCAGCCTGCTCACACCCTTGCCATTCCTCTATTATTCCACCAGACTGGGCCTATATGAGGGGATTAAGCTTGCCGCAATCGTCGTCTGCATTATTGGGCTTATTGCCCACTTTGCAGGTTATTCGCAGATCACCCTTTTGGCCTTTGAATTCAGCCTCATAGGGATAGGGCTCTCTGAGCTTTTCAGGAGGAACTTCAGTCTCGGTTATACCATTTTTTTTGCAATTCTGTTTATGCTGCTTCTCGGCTTAACGATGCTCTTCATAATTGGTCTTACAAGAAATATGGGGCCTATAGAGATGGTCCTCAACTATTTGGGGAGCCATTTGAACGCCACAATCAAGGCCTACGAGGAAGCAAATGTGGCCAATCAGAATGCCATCGAGTTGAAGGCATACGCAAAGATGTTCATGGCCACTATCTCACAGGTCTATCCCTCCCTTATGATTGTCGGCACAGGATTTGCGCTCTGGCTTAATGTTGTTATCGCCAAACCATTATTTAAGCTGCGAAACCTTGAATATCCTGACTTTATCCCTATGGATCGTTGGAAGGCTCCTGATAATCTGGTATGGGGTCTGATCGTTGCAGGTTTCGCTTTATTTTTATCGTCAGGGAATATAGCATTTTTGGCCATAAACACCCTGATTGTTATAGTAGCCATTTATTTATTTCATGGTTTAGCCATCGTTGTATTTTTCCTGAACAAGTATAAGGTTCCCACCTGGATCAGGCTCGGCATCTACTTTTTGATAATCGTACAACAGCTTTTCTTTGCCGTGTTAATCCTTGCAGGTCTCTTCGATCAATGGGTTGATTTCAGGAAAATTCATAGGAGAGCGGCTAACAGTTCTACGTGAGAGAGGAGATATGCCAATGGAAGTGATTTTGCGACAGGATGTGGATGAGTTAGGTCTGGAAGGAGATATAGTCGATGTTGCCAAGGGTTACGCGCGCAACTATTTGGTCCCCAATGGGATTGCCCTTGAAGCCACGCCACAAAACAGAAAGGCCCTTGAACTGCAAAGTAAAAAGATTGAACTCAAGAGACTCAAGGGCAGACAGGATGCCGAAAAAGTCAAGGAAAAGCTGGAAGGGGTTGAGGTAAACCTTTCGCAGAAAGCGGGTGAAGAAGGGAAGCTGTACGGTTCAGTTACCACCATGGATATTGCTTCCCATCTCGAAGCCCAGGGAATTGAAATAGACCGGCGGAAGATAGTCTTGGAGAGGCCCATAAAAACCTTGGGCGAGCATGAGGTATCCATCAAGATCTATCCTGAAGTAACTGGTTCGATAAAAGTGGTAGTAAGCGCTCAAGAAGAGAAAAAAGAATAAATAAATTCAGGAATTGAGGGATTCCGAATTGAGGGATCAAAGGTGTTCCACTCGTTTTAATTCCTTAATTCCTAAATTTTCCCACGATGAGCCGGTATTTTCGTGTCGCTCCAGCAATCGTCAATCGTCAATCGTCAATCTTCAATCCTAACATATGGCACAAACAAAAGAGAAAAAGCCTCTTTCCTACCTGAAAGTCCCACCTCATAATATTGAGGCTGAACAGGCCATATTGGGCGGCATTTTAATGAATAATGACGCCATGAATCAGGTTATGGACGCCCTCTCGTATGAC
This sequence comes from Deltaproteobacteria bacterium, assembly GCA_029932035.1. GTDB lineage: Bacteria > Desulfobacterota > DSM-4660 > Desulfatiglandales > Desulfatiglandaceae > Desulfacyla. The sequence goes on from JAOZQV010000030.1 coordinate 8,328, forward strand.
GATTTCTACCGGGAGGCTCACGTTGCGCTCTTTGATGGGATGGTCCAGTTGTATAATAGCGGCGAACCAATAGATATTATCACCCTGTCCCATGTCCTTAGCCAGAAGAATAAATTAGAAAAGGTAGGGGGCACCGATTATTTAGCCCTGTTAGTCCAGGCGGTCTCCACTTCTGCCGGGATTGTTTACCACGCCGAGATCGTCAGGAATTTGGCCGTCCGAAGGAAGTTAATCACTCAATGTTCGGTAATTTCCGAACTGTGCTTTCAGTCTAAGGAGAGCACAGAGGATCTCCTTGAGGCGGCAGAGCAGTCCATATTTGATATTGCTGAGGACCAGATCAGCGAAGGCCTTGAGAGCCTGAAACAGATCATTGACGGGAGTTTCAAAAAACTTGAGAGCGCGGCCGAATTTGAAGGCTACGTGACCGGTGTCCCAACCGGCTTTGAGCAGTTCGATCGTTTAACCGCCGGACTGCAACCTTCAGACCTGATTATTATTGCAGGGAGACCGAGCATGGGGAAAACGGCTCTGGCCCTCAACATCGGGTACAATGCGGCCAAAAAAACCAATAAAGTAGTGGCCGTTTTTTCCTTGGAGATGTCAAAACAGCAGTTGGGCATTAGATTATTAGGGTTTGATTCCGGTATCAACGCCACAAAACTTAGAACCGGCAGTTTGAGAACTGACGACTGGCCCCGCCTTACGGAGTCTGCCGATCGTCTCTCTGAGCTGCCTATACTTATCGATGACACCTCTGCCATCAGTGTGCTTGAAATGAAGGCGAAGTGCAGGAGATTAAAAAAGCGGAGCGATCTGGGTCTCGTCATTGTGGATTATATGCAGTTGATTAAGGGCCGGAGCTCGGCTGAATCCCGGCAGTTAGAAATGTCGGGAATATCAGCATCTTTGAAGGGATTGGCCAAAGACCTCAACGTCCCTGTGGTGGCGCTGTCGCAGTTAAACAGAAAGGTGGAGGACAGACCCAACAAGAGACCCCAGTTGGCAGATCTCAGAGAGAGCGGGGCAATCGAACAGGATGCGGATGTTATTGCATTTATTTACAGGGACGAGATTTACAACCCCAATTCAGAGGAAAACCGGAATCTTGCGGAGATTATTATCGGGAAGCAGAGAAACGGACCCACCGGTTTTTTTAAATTGACTTTCCAGAAAGAGTTGACACGTTTCAGAAACTATACACAGGAGGATGTACCCTAAATCGCCCCGTCTTTCCATCCCACCGACTTTATCTTCCTGTTACCCTTCGCTACTACGAGAGACTCACATTTCGGAAGTGAGTTAATAAACCGGGTGCCGCGCTCGGGATTCATTACAAATACGCTGGTAGAAAGGGCATCGGCATCCATAGCCGTCTCAGCCAAGACCGATACGCTCGTGTTCTCGTCAGGAGACAGGCCAGTGTTAGGGTTTACTATATGGTGAAACATCTTTTCCCTGTCAAAATAGATCTCATAATTTCCTGAGGTTGCGATCGCCCCATCGGTCATATGGATAATGTCGGGATAATGTTTCTTTTTCTGAGGATCCTGCACCGCAATGGTCCACGGCCTTTTGTTACGCCCGTGTCCCATGGTCCGGATATCACCACCCGCATTTATCAGGTGATTCTTGATCCGATGCTTGGCTAAGACCTGGGAGGCCCTGTCCACAATATAACCCTTTGCAATTCCATCCAAGGTAATGCCCATGCCAGGGTGTTTGAACCGAAGGGAGGACCCCTCAAATTCGATGTTGGACGCATTGACTAACCTGAGGGCCTCTTGCAATTCAACTTCAGTGGGGGGCATCTTTTGCCCTTGAGAAAACCTTTCTTTAAACAGGTCTACCACCGGCTTTACAGATATATCAAAGGCCCCATTGCTGACCCGGTAATACTTCAACGCCCTCTTAACCACCTCTCCAACTTCAGGGGGAACGTCCTTCAGAAAGCCTTCCCGGTTGAGCTGTGCAACGGCCGTTGTTTCATCAAAACGGCTTATGGACCGTGACAAGCGGTCAATTTCAAAAAAGGCCTCTCCCATTGCATCTTCGGCCTGATCCCGAGATGAGTGCAGGAGTGTCATGGAGACAAACGTCCCCATGGCCAATCTGGTCTTGGAGATCTTATATAGCTTGCGGTTAAACCTTACCGCTTCCGCCCACGTGGGAATGGCCGTGGCAGAGGCAAGACCGATACCGAGGATCCCCGACAGCTTTAAAAAAGACCTTCTATTTATAGGCCCCGACGTTTGGTCAAAAAAATCTCGTTTTTCCATTATGCTCCTCCATTAATTAGCCCCCCGCTGCGTCTGTCTGCTGGGATGAGTCCTCACTCCCCAAATAACTTCTAAATATATCCCGGGGGCATTTTTCAATACATATCATACCACATTCAGAGCCAAATTCAATACATTTCTCATGATCGATCTTAACCACATTATCTTCTAAAGTGACTGCCTTTGCAGGGCATGCCTTGACGCACATCTTGCAAGAGATGCAGCCGACTTCGCAGATCTGCTTTGCGACCTTGCCAGGATCCTTAGTGCTGCATGGAACCCAAACCCTGGCCTTCGCGGGAATCAATTCGATAATTTTCTTTGGGCAGACCCGGACACATGTCCCGCAGCCGACACAGAGGTCGGAGGCAACAACCGGAAAACCATTCACCATGGTTATCGCGTCAAAAGGGCAGCTCTCCGCACATTCCCCGGCGCCCACACATGCGTAACGGCACGCCGAGGGCCCGCCAAAGGCTAAGGTCGCAGCAGTGCATGAGCCGTAGCCGATGTATTTCAGCTTTTCCCGGACCTTTCCTTCGATCTTTGAACAGCGGACAGCGGCAACCAAATTCTCTACGGCAGCCATTTTTTTGCCTGTGATTTCGGCAACCATCTCGGCTACTTCCGCCTTGCCCGGGAAACAGAGATTGGGGGCAACGTCCGGCTCATTAACCACCGCTTCCGCATAGGCTTCACACCCTGGGAAGCCGCATCCCCCTCACTGGGCTCCAGATAAGATCTCCAATACCTCTTCAACCTTGGGATTGGCTTCCACTGCAAACTTGTGGGCAGCAAGGGCAAGACCTATCCCGAAGAACAGACCGATACATCCTAATACGGCTAAGCCTCCGAGAGCCATTTTTATCAATATTGGATCCATTTAAGCTCCTCTAAAATATAGACATCCCTGAAAAACCCAAAAAGGACAAGGCGAACAGGCCCGCCAACACAAAGGCAATGGGAAGGCCCCGGTACGTGGGCGGGACATTGGCTAATTCCAGTCTTTCACGGACAGAGGACATGAGAAAAAGGGCAATCAAAAACCCAAGGCCCGCACCAAGGGACAGCATGAGACTCTCCCAGGCGTTATATTCATTGTCCGCAAGGATCAGTGGGACTGCAATGATAATACAGTTTGCTATAACCAAAACAAGGTAAACCCCGAATGCCTTAAACAGGAGCGGGTTGACTTTCCTTAGAATGGTATCGACGGCCTGGACCGATAAAGAGACCAGCCCGATAAAGACAACTATCTGGAGGAAGTCTAACCTGTATGGCTGGAGCACAAACTGATAGATAAACCAGGACATCATTGCGCTTGCCACTATGACAAGGGTGAACGTTATCCCCATGCCCACAGCCGTGGATTTCTTCTGGGATACCCCGAAAAACACACACAGGCCTAAATACTTTGTAAATACAAAGTTGTTGATAATCATGGCGCCGATCAGAATTGAAAAAAGATACCCGAGGTAAAACTTCTTAACGTTGAGGATCGCCGTACCGAGGGATTTTCCCTCAGAGGAGATTTTGGTTGCAGTCACCACGTGCGGCTGGTTTTTATTGAGGTCATCTGCAAACACCAAAGTCGCCTTTTTTTTGTCGGCGCTGAGAGATACATCGATAATCTTTAGTCGAATATCCGGGTCAGGCTTTTCACAGGCAGTGTAATTGGACCGATTCTTGGCCCAGGTTTCGTCAACGGGCCCCGCAAACTCAATGACAATCTTATTGGTGTCTTTGAAGGCCGTCTTTTTTACAAAGCGATGTTCAGGTTTGCATCCGCCAATCAGGAAGAGACAGATTATGAGCAGAATGTTTAAAAGTAAATATTTACGTCCAAGGATTTTCATCTCTCTCTAACCCTTTTTCTTCCGGTTATAAACCAGCTCCATATAGTTGAACATCGCCATCATAATACCTACGCAGAAGAATCCTGCGGCAGGGAGCACAAAGAAAAGGAGCGGCCGAAACCCTAAAACGTCATACCCGAGAATAGTCCCCATGCCCAACAGCTCTCTCACAAACCCTATTGCCACCATGCCGGCCATAAACCCTAAGCCCATGCCGATACCATCCCAAAAGGAGGCGGGGACAGAATTTTTGCAGGCAAAAACCTCTAATCTCATGGTTATGATGGCAAACGCCACAATCAGTTTAACAAAAATGCCCATCTCCTTATAGGCCGCGGGCATATATGCCGCTAAGACAAGGTCTATAACAGTCACCCACGTGGCAATTGTAAGGGTATAGGTGGGAATCCTGATCCTGGGATGGATGTGATCCTTGATAAGGGCTATAGTGCAACTGGAAAAGACCTGCACGAAAAGGACAGCAATCCCCAACATGATACCATTCATAACGGTGGTGCTGATTCCCACTGCCGGACACATGGAAAGAGCTAAACGAAATATGGGATTGTCGTTCAGGATACCATTAGATACCAACTGAAAATTTGTTTTTGTGGTGGCAGGCAATATCTTACTCCTCGTCTACATTAAAAGGCTACCGGTATATGCTGTCGTGAAATCACGCTATCGAGTCTGTTTATCCGGTAGGCGAATTTCCTGATCATATTTTTGACACCATTGGTTACCGCCTGACTGGAAATCGTGGCCCCTGTCAGGGCATAGATGTCCTTGTCCTGGTATTTGCTGCGTATGGTATCAACAACTCCCTTGGGTAATGGGAAGTCCCTCCCCTTTTTTGTCTCTAAATATTTCTTGTACTCCTCGGGAAGGGGCTCTTTGGTTACATTGATCTTTTTGATCTTTTCAAAGGATTTTTCCTTAAACTGATTCTTGAAATAGTCCTGATTTATTTCCGCGCCAAGCCCTGGATCTTCTTCCTGTTCCATGATTTCGAGACCGATGATCTTAAAGGATGGATCAATCGCTAACATTACATCAATAAAGGTCTTAAAACCGGGAAACTTTCCCGGCAAAAGGTACGCTAAACGTTTTTGCCCCAATTTTGCCACGATGGTGGAATCCGAGTAAACAAAGGTCTTGGGCGGTTTCAGTACCGCCTTTATGGCCGAGGCTCTCTCGGAGGCCTCCGAAACCTTTTCAGGAGTAATGTTGAGCTTGAATCGGTTCACAAACTGGCCGTCAAGGTCAATCACCACGAGCTGATAACCCCCATGTTCTCCCTTTACCACCGGGAGCATATAACCCAAAGTCCTTATAGCGCCGTCCTCAATGATATACCTGTACATTGTGTAAAGCCTCAGATCGGGTGGAGCTGGGTGTCCCCTTGTGTATCCTAAAAGTCCGAGCATGGCCCGCTGTATATTGACATGTTCATTATGCTTTTTGGCCTTGTCCGTGACAATGAAAACCGATCCCATGAGTAGGGCGGCAATCAGGCACGACACGGTAAGACCTACGGTAATACGGATAATTTCTTTCATTATTGAGCACCTTTTTGAGGAGCAAAACGCCTGGGTCTAAACCATCCCTCTAATGCGGGCACGGTAGGATTCATGAGCAGAATTGCATAGCACACACCTTCCGGGTACCCCCCCTTCAAACGAATAAGGACGGTAAGGGCGCCCACTCCGGCCCCAAAAATAAGCTTTGCCGTGCCCTGGGATGGAGATGTCACATAGTCGGTGGCCATGAAAAAGGCCCCTAAAAAAACACCGCCGGAAAGCACTGCCAATAAAGGGTTGCCCGTGAAAAACCTCTCCCCGCCAAACACCCAGGTCAGGAACCCAACCGTAGCGATCATCGCTACCGGGATATGCCAGGTGATATATTTCTTATAGATCAGATAAAGCCCGCCAATAAGGAGGAGGAGGGCAGAGGTCTCACCGATACAGCCGGGTCTCCAGCCTATAAAAAAATCGCCATATATGGCGGACATTGACCCGAATTTCTCCATTAGGGCGCTTGACCCGTAATGTTTCAGCAGATAAAGGGGCGTGGCAGTGGAAACAGCGTCGATCCCAGAGCCCATATACTTGAAAATGGCCCCGTCACGGATGGGCGGAAGCCAGGCAGAGGTCATGGCCACGGGGAAGGATGCCATCAGGAAGGCCCGCCCGATGAGGGCAGGATTAAATATGTTAAATCCGATCCCTCCCAAGAGATGTTTGGCCACGTAAATAGCCATGACAGCGCCCAAAACAGGTATCCAGTATGGTACTCCCGGCGGGATGATATATGCCATCAGGAGTCCGGTAATCACGGCGCTCCCATCCTTGATGGTCACGGGGCGGTGCAACAACTTTTGAGAGATAGCCTCAACAGCTACACAGCTTATGACGCTGATCAGGGTAATGATGAGAGTCTGGAGGCCAAAGATAAAGACAGACAGGATAAGCGGAGGAAGGAGGCAGGCAACAACAGTCCACATGATTTTTTCAACCGATTGCCCGCTTTTCAGGTGGGGTGATACAGAGACGGTCAACAGCGGTAGATCGGTCACAGGAGATAGGCTGTTTTTGACTTCCTTTTCGATATCTCTACCCCTTATCTCTTTGCCTTCATCTTGGCTAAACGGATAAATTGCACGAGGGGGCGTTTTGCCGGGCAGGTATAGGCGCAACACCCGCATTCAAAACATTCAAACACCCCGAACTGTGATGTGTCTTGAGGACGACCGGCCTCAACGTAGACTCCGATCTCATTTGGTGAAAGCCCCATCGGGCAGACGTCCAAACACCATCCGCAACGGATACACTGGCCGTGGGGGTTGGTGTCTATCTCGTCGTTTGTCAGGAACAGGACTCCGGAGGTGGTCTTTGTTACCGGAATATTTAGGGTGGGGATGGCAAAACCCATCATAGGTCCGCCAATGATCACCTTGACCAAATCCGGCCTTGTCCCCCCTAAGAAAGCCACAATATCGCTCAATTTGGTTCCGATCTTCACTAAAAGATTGGCCGGGCGGGCGATGCCACGGCCTGAGATGGTGATGATCTTTTCGTACAGGGGCTTTTCATAGACCACGGCATCGTAAATGGCCTTGGTGGTCCCCACATTCTGGACGATTGTCCCCACATCAAAGGGGAGCCCGAAACCGGGAACGATCCGGCCGGTGGCGCTTTGTATCAATTGTTTTTCCGACCCCTGGGGATACTTTACCTTCAGGGAATCTATCGATATGCTGAACCCATTAGAGGAGGCCTTGCCGGAAGCTTTTTTTAAGGCCTCAATGGCATCAGGCTTGTTGGCTTCGATTCCAATATGGCATTCCTTTAGCCTCAGGATGCTAAGGATAATCTTTGCCCCTTCGATGACCTCTTCAGGATGTTCGAGCATCAGTCGATGATCGGTGGTGAGATAGGGCTCGCATTCTGCTCCGTTCAAGATCAGGGTATCTACCTTTGCCTCGGGAGGGGGAGAAAGCTTGACGTGGGTTGGGAATCCAGCCCCCCCGATCCCCACGATCCCGGCCTTTTTGACCCTCCCAAGCAGTTCATCTCTTGAAAGCCCTTCCCAG
>JAOZQV010000331.1 GCA_029932035.1 Deltaproteobacteria bacterium
TGGGGAAGATGGCCATATCCTTGGCATAACTGTCTTTGAAATTACCGCATTCTCTGTAGAACATAAGTTAGCTCCATCATGTTGCGCTCCCGTATCTGTTCAGGGAAGATAATGTAATATGGTTATTTTTCCTTCTCAACTAATACCCCACTCGGATAAACCGGAAAAGTGCCTAAAGTTGATGTTTGTTTTTCATTCGATGTTCGATGTCGGAGTCTTCGCTTACCTGGACGTTCATCTTTTTCCACCACTGACTTCTGACGTCTGACTTCCGACTATACTCTCTCTACGATCTCCTTACCAAAAAGTCCGTATGGTTTAAAATAGAGGACAAGCAGGGCCAGGAGATAGGGCAAAAAGGTCTGAATACCCCCCCCCACATAGGGCCCGATAAAGACCTCCCCTAAGGTTTCGCAGGCGCCCACGATGAGTCCCGCGAGGATCACGCCGGGAATGCTGTCAATCCCACCGATAATGAGAACAGGAAGTGACTTGAGCGCGATAAAGGAGAGGCTGAACTGGACCCCGAGACGTGTTCCCCAGGCCACACCTGCTACCGTGGCCACAACACCTGCAATGATCCAGGTGAGGGTCCAGGCCTTGAGAAGGGGGATCCCCACGGAGAGGGCCGCCTCATGGTCATCGGACACGGCCCTGAGCGCCCTTCCGTTCCTCGTCTTTTGGAAAAACCAGACAAGCCCTAACACTAATAAGGCTGCCACCCCCGCAAAAAAGAGATCAAAGGAGCTGATAAATATGCCTGCCACTTCATACATCTCATCCGGGATACCGAGATTCAACCCCTTGGCCTGTGTGCCGTAGATAGACTGTCCTATCCCCTCCATGAGGTATGCCACGCCAAAGGTAGCCATAAAGAGCATAAGCGGAGGACGGTTCACAAGCGGTTTCAGAACAATAAACACAATGGCGTATGCCCAGATGATCATGGCTGCCACGGTGCAGAGGAGGGCAAGCCATAACGGGAGATGCAGATACTGCTCCAAAAAACCATAAAGGGCAAGGGCTGCAAAAAGGCTCATGGCACCCTGGGCCATGTTAAAGACATCCGATGCCTTGAAGATCAGGGCAAATCCAAGGGCGACCAGAGAATACATGATACCCACCATAAGCCCGGTAATCAGTACCTCAAAGAAAAAAGCCATCTGTTATCTCCTTACGTTTCTTAGTTGAGTCCCACTCAACAACTTGACCACTTAACTACTCAACCAAGTCATTAGCCTTCTGCCGTCCCGAGATAGGCCTTAACAACCTCGGGATTTGCCTTAACCTCATCCGGTGTCCCTTCGGCGATCTTTTTGCCGAAGTCGAGAACCGCGATCCGATCACAGATATCCATAACCACCCCCATATCATGCTCAATCAAGGCGATGGTGTAGCCCAGTTCTTCGTTGGCATCCAGAACAAACCGGGCGATATCCTCCTTCTCTTCCAAGTTCATGCCTGCCATGGGTTCGTCCAAGAGAAGGAGCTTGGGCTCTGCGGCCAGGGCCCTTGCCAATTCCACCCGCTTTCTGAGACCATAAGGGAGCATACTGGCGGGTGTCCTGCGGATATTTTCGATCTGCAGGAAGTCAATGATCCTCTCCACGGCCCTCCTGTGCTCGATTTCCTCTTTCCGGCTGAATCCCCAGTAAAGGGCCTGGGAAAAGATGTTGGAATGCATCTTCATGGTCCGACCCACCATGATATTACCAAGGGCTGACATCCCCGTAAACAGGGCCAGATTCTGAAAGGTCCTGGCAATTCCCATGGCCGCTATTACGTTAGGCTTCATATGCTTGGACCGTTTCTTTCCTTCAAAGAAGATGCTCCCCTCGTCTTGCTTATAAAACCCGTTGAGAACATTCAACATGGTAGTCTTCCCGGCGCCGTTGGGGCCGATAATAGCAAAGATCTCACCGGGATTGATCGTCAGGCTGACATTGTCTAAGGCCTTCAGGCCGCCAAATGAGATGCTTATGTTTTCTGCGCGAAGTATGGGCTCGATTTTTTCATTCATGGCGTATCTTCTCCGTCAAAATAACCGCTCAGGTTTTTCCTTCATCAAAACGTATTGACGTCACGGACCTTGAGGTTGGCCTTCATTGTCGTGGTCCGGCCATCCTCGTAGGTAAATGTCGCTTCCATGTCCACGCTCTCCTTGGCCGGGTCATAAAGGGCATCAATGAGGTCGCCATATTTCTCGGCGATAAACTTCCTCCTCACCTTCCGGGTGCGGGTGATCTCGCCGTCATCCGGGTTCAACTCCTTATGAAAGAGGAGGTACCTCTTGATCTGGGAATTCTTGAGCCTTGGGTCCTCGCTCAGACTCTTGTTGACCTTGAGGATCGCCTCTTGAATGAGGTCATAGACCGGGGGTTTCTGGGCAAGGTCTGTGTAGCTTGTAAAGGCGATGTGTCTTCTTTCGGCCCAGTTTGCCACGGCTCCGTAATCGATATCAATAAATACGGCCACAAAGTCCTTGCCCATCCCATGGGCCACGGCCTCTTTGATATAGGGGCTGAACTTGAGCTTGTTCTCGATGTATTTGGGCGCGAACATGGTGCCGTCATTCAATTTGCTCACGTCCTTGGCCCGGTCGATAATCTTGAGATGTCCCTGCTCCGTCATATAGCCTGCATCGCCTGAACAGAGCCACCCGTCTTCATAGGTCTCGGCCGTGGCCTCGGGATTTTTAAAATACCCCACGAAATTGCCAGGGCCTTTATACAGGACCTCCCCCTTGTCAGAGATCTTTATCTCCACACCGGGGGCCGGAGGTCCCACGCTCTCGGAGTCGATCTCACCATCTTTCTGCATGGATACATAGGCGCAGCTCTCTGTCATGCCATAGAGCTGCTTTAGATTGATCCCTAAGGATCTGTAGAACTCGAATATCTCCGGTCCGATGGCCTCGCCTGCCGTATAGGCCACCTTGAGCTTACTCATCCCAAGGTTATCTACTAATGGACCGAAATAAAGAAAACGACCGATTTGATAAAGGATACCGTCACCAGTCGGGACCTGCTCATTGGCGATCCTCTTTTTCTCAACCCGGTTGGCCACTTTCATGAAGTAGTCAAATCCCTTTCGTTTAATCCAGGCCGAATCCTCTATCTTGATCATGATCTGAGTCAGGATATTCTCCCAGATACGGGGAGGAGCAAAGATATGGGTCGGTCCGATCTCCTTCTGGTCTTGCACCACCGTAGTGGTGCTCTCCGGGCAGTTGACGGTAAACCCGGAACAGAGGGCCTGGCCATAGGAGAAGATATGATCCCCGATCCAGGCCATTGGAAGATAGGCCATAACCTCTTCCGTCTCATTTAGATTGTCCCACTCAAGAAATCCGCGGGAACAATCGGCAATCATACGGTGTGTTATCATAACTCCTTTGGGATTGCCGGTGGTTCCTGAGGTATAGCCTATGATGGACATATCGTCGGGCTTTATCTGATTGACCGAATCCATGAAATAGTCGGGGTTTTCTTTGCCGAACCTGCGGCCCATCTCCTGTACATCCGTAAAGGCGATGAGCCAGTCTTTCTTGTAGTTCTGAAGTCCCCTGGGATCATCATAAATGATATATTCCAGCCTGGGAGTCTCATCCTTCAGATGCATCAGCTTGTCAGTCTGTTCCTGGTCCTCGGCCAGGGCAAACCTGCACTCTGAATGATTTACGATATAGTGAAGTTCCTTGTGTATGGCATCCTGGTAGAGGGGTACGGGAACACCACCAAGAGATTGGCAGGCAGCCAGACCCCAGTAAAGCTGAGGCCTGTTGTCCCCGATAATGGCCATTTTGTCTTCCCTCTCAAACCCCAGAGAGGCCAGTCCAAGGGCGAAATCCTTTACCTGGTCGAGGTAGTCCTGCCAGGAATAAGATTGCCATATGCCGTAGTCCTTTTCACGCATGGCGGCCTTGGTGGGAGGGAATTTTTTTGCATTATCAATCAGGATATGGGGACCGGTCATTGGAAGATCAGTCATCTTTTTAAACCTCCGGTTTCAATTGAATATTGAATATTCCTTCTCAATTGAAAGACTGTCAATTTCGACGGTTTTGTTGAAAACCTGATATCGCTTTTTTTTGGCTCATAACAGGATTCAATATCTAATTCTTCATGACGCCACGGCCAATGATCTCAAGGGCCAGTATCAACGTAGGTTCCAGCATGTCCCTGCCCTCATCAAGACCCTTCTTAGTATCTTCATTGAGTACCAGCCCGGCGAAGATGCCCCATATAATCTCGGCAAAGGCAACAGGATGACAGTCTAAAAAAACGCCCTCATGGACCCCTTCCTCAAAAAGATCGGCAATAGCCCTGATATACTGCCTTGTACAGTCCCTGATCTGGGATGACAGCTCGGGAGAAAGGTTTCTC
>JAOZQV010000031.1 GCA_029932035.1 Deltaproteobacteria bacterium
CGAATACCTGTCTTAGCATTGCGGGACACCATCATTCTTGACAACTTCTCTGGCCTTGTCATGGCGAAACCCTTTCTGCAGCCCTCATGATAGCGCTGCGTGCTCTCGGATTTTTGTCAATCTCGTCCTGGCTCGGCTTCAAACCCTTTTTGAACAGGCGTCTAAAAAGGGGAACCTTGCCGCAGACGCAGTGAGGGAAATCGGGGGGACAGGAACACGGTTTCTCCCATTCATTCATGGTAACTTTGACGCGTCGATCTTCAAGTGAATGGTAGGAAAGCACCACAAGCCTCCCATTTAGCGCCATCAACGAAGGGATTTTGTTAAGAAACGTGTCGAGATTTTGCAATTCTTTATTGACTGCTATTCTGAGGGCCTGAAAAGTTCGTGTTGCGGGGTGCCTGGCCCTATACCGACGAGACTTAGGAGATACTGCCTCAATCAAACCAGCTAACTGGGACGCGGTTTCAATTGGCCTTTTTGCGCGCTCGCTAATAATGGCCCTGACAATCGATTTGGCGTTCTTTTCTTCACCATAATCTCTCAATATTTGTTCGAGATCCTTCGGAGGGATGTCGTTTACAAGATGACTTGCAACAAGGTCGTTGTCGGGATTCATTCTCATGTCGAGAGGCTCCCCTTTGCTAAAGCTAAACCCCCTGCCAGATTTCTCAAGCTGGTAAGAGGACATTCCCAAATCTAATAAAACACCCTCAACCCTCCTGATGCTGAGGTCTCTAAAGACCCCATCCAGGTCAGCAAAATTAGCCTTAATCACGCAGACTTTATGGCCTGAGGTGGCCAGTCTTTTTTTTGACAGGCGGACAGCATCAGGGTCTCTGTCCAAGCTAATCAGGCGCCCTCTTCCGGCCAATCTCTGTAAAATAGCTGCGCTGTGACCGCCGGTGCCTGCGGTTCCGTCTACATATACTCCCTCAGGATCATGGACAAGGTGCTTGACGACCTCCTTTACAAGCGCCGGCGCATGAAGGTATTCCAAGATTAAACCTTCTTAAATTCGCAGTTCCAAAAGAGACGGGCTGGCCTCTGGAAAGGCATCTTTAACTCTTTCAAACTCCTCCTCCCATCTTGCTCTGTCCCAGATCTCAAATTTCTTCAGTTGCCCGGCTAACACCACCTCTTTCTTTAGCCCTGCATCCTCTCTCAAGCTGGGAGGTATCGTTATTCTCCCACTCTTGACGTGACATTCCACCGCGGATGATATAAAACCCCTTAAAAAGGCGATCCCTGCCTTATCAAACAGGGGAAGATTAGCCGCCTTTTCTTCAAGGGTCTGCCAATCATCTCTCGTAAAAGCCCAAAGGCAGTTATCCCTGCTGGTGACCATTAGGCAAAGATCACCTTTCCGGTCTAACACCTCCCGGAACCTTGCCGGAATTGCTAACCGGCCCTTGTCGTCAAGGGTATGTTTTGAACGTCCTCTAAACATGGCATTTGCATGACACTTTATGACACTTTTTTCCACTTTGTGACACTATCGCTAAAAAAATCCCGTTTGTCAAGAAAAAAATAAGAAAATAAACTATTTGGGGAATATTTCTTTGTTTCGGACTAATTGTCCTGATCAAACACGATATAATGTGGTCAAGTAAAGCCACACCACTACATATATCTATTATCTGGATGAACCGACATTATAAATTGAGGAATTTAGGAATTAGGAAAAGAAATAAATTAAAGATGTGACATAAACAAAAAGGAAAAGAATATTCAAAATTAGGCCGGAATAGGCATAATCCTTGTCGCCAAGTTTCTGGACAAGCGGGATCGATTTTAGAGATAGAACAATCCCTGTCAAAAGGATTAGAGGAGTAATCGTCAAATATGCAATCGAGACCTTGAACGGCTTGAGATCCTCCCCTACGGCGAGAAGCAAGAGACCGGTAATTCCGGCCGCCACAAAGGGAGCCAAGAATCCGGCAATTGCCAGGCTATTCGGTTTTTGAAATCCTGGGAGTGCCACTATATCACCTTCTTCCGATTACGTTCATAACTGAGGGTTTTCCCATGGTCTAACTCCAAGAGACGATCAGAAAGACCCTCCTTAGCCAGTTCCTGCTTGAGCTGAACCGGTGGAAAATAGATCGGCTCATCCCCTAAACGGAATGTCCCCCAGTGAACAATGAGGAGATGCTTGGCCCGGAGTTCCTGAAATGCCCGAACTGTTTCTCGAGGGTTCATGTGACTGGCACCCATGAACCAGCGAGGCTCATAGGCGCTCAGATTGAAAATCGCAAGGTCTATGGACAATTCTTCTCCGATCTCTCTGAAACCCTCAAAATAGCCTGTATCACCCGAAATAAAGATTGTAGCCCCACTCTTAGTCTTGAACAGGAAAGAACCCCACAAAGACCTGTTGGGTCCAACCAAGGGGTTGCGCATGGTCCAGTGGTTGCAGGGGAGCAGCGTGATTTTCCTCTCTCCCTCTTCAAAGGTGTCGAACCAGTCCAATTGTGTCCGTCGATTCATCCCCAAGTCATCAAAAACATCGTTATAGCCCAGAGGCGTAATCAGGTGGGTCTCTTTATCAAGAGACCCTAAGGAGGTCTTGTCCAAGTGGTCATAATGACCGTGGGTAATCAGGACATGATCAGGCGAGGGCATCTCTTTGATATCAGAGGCCAATGGCGTAAAATCCTTGATGAACCAGGAGAGATCAAAAAAAATGGGGTCCACAAGGATATACCTATCCATGTCCTTTATCATTATGCCGGCATGCTTGATAAATGTGATGGAAAGTCCCTTATTGCTCCTGACGGGTTCCCAGTCAATAGAAACGGGGATCACACGTTCTCGATCATAGTAGGTCTTGAAACGGTTTTCGCTGAACAACTTCCACCGTAAGATCTGCCATGGATTTTTATGCCCTCCAACACCAAAGGGACTTATAAAGCGGTCATTGCCGTGATGGATCTTCTTACGCACGATTTCCCTGAGACTAGGCACACGGGTCTGAGTCCGGGTCCGGTCTGTGTTCCCCTCTGCATTAGCGGACTTGAAAACTGAACAAGCGGGCAAAAAGCTTAACATAAAAGCCATTTTGCTCCAACTAAGGAGTTTTTTCATAAGTTGTCGACGGGTCATAAGTATCTAATAAAGGGCTATTTGCCTGGCTCCTGTTATTTATTAGCCACAGACACACACAGACTGACACGAACAAAAAACCGGGCAAAAATACTTCTAAAGCACGAATCGTTTTATTTCGGCTTTTGGATGGGTGAGATTTATAAGAAGGCCAATCTTCTATCCCGTAGTCTTGCAACCCTGTCCACTTCAAAGATGGCGCTCCTGACTCTGTAGCTCAATGCTTCTTGCGCTTTTCGTGGAAGAGGCATAAGAATAAAATAAGCCCGAGGATAAAGATAATCCTCCTCTGATTCATCAATCTCTACTATCTATGCAAAGCGCAAATTCTTGTTTTTCCAACGTCTGTGTGTGTCCGTGTGGGTCTGTGGCTAATTTATTTCTTTTCAAGCCTAAAGTCTGTTGGGATCGGCCGGACGTCAATTCGATAGGGGAGATTGGGATAATAATCGAGATACTTCTCCATCACGCCGCTTCTTCCTGACAACTTTGCGTAAAATGCTTTCGGACCTGTTTCCTGCCTACGTGCCTGGACAGCAGCCTATAGTTGTTCCGCTCAAATTGGATTCTTCCGGCAATAATCGCGGGATGGATCTTCGATTTCTCTGCCAAAGCATATAACTCTTTAGCGGTCGCTTTCCCGCCAATCGGCCGCTTATTCCAAACCCTGTCGGGAATGAGTGCGTCCCGGGCCAGATCATCGGCCTCATTTTCAATTTTGTCTTCGGCTGAGGCGTCGTGTCCACGAAGGTCGAGGTCATCAACAATGATCGGTTTGACTGTCGAAAGGTGTCTGGCCACGTGGGCCAGTTCGTGAAGAAGGCAGAACCAGAAATGATCGATACGGTCGTAACGAAGCGTCAGACCTATGATTGGTGTTCCGTTCGGCAACAACATGACTGCGCCATCCAGATAAGTCTTGGGCAGGTGAGGCACGACAATCAGGTGAATACCCTGTTTATCCAGGTATTCTTTGGCCAACAGAGGGCCATTGTCGAAATAACTCAATCGCGCGATTTCACGCATTGTATTTAACTTGAGTGATCCTCTGACATACTCTGCCCTCAGGGGTGTTTGGCGGGCGAGGCTCAACACCCTAATAAACCAAGCCGTGATCGCATACGGATCTGTCTTGGCGTTATACCGCCCCTTTTTTCCCTGACGCAAGAAGGCCGATGAAACGGATTCCATTCCTCCGGCCTTTTCTATGAAATCACGAATTACCTCCTCTGCCCTCTCCTTGAGATCGGACAGCTTGGGTATCCAACACCGCTTTGCCATCTCGACCACGGGAAACCGGGGCCAATCAATATCCGGCATGCTTTCCGGAAAAGCGGCCCCAGGTTCCTTGAGCAGAACTTCGGCTGAAATGCCTAAACCTTTATTCAGTGCCCGCATCATGGCCAGCGTAAGCGGCCTTTTTCGATTCAGGACCTCAGAAACCTTGCTCTTGTTTCCCATGAAGGGAACCATATCCTTTTGGGTAAACCCGAGCTGTTCCATTCTAAATTTGATAGCATCCACCGGATCGGGCGGGTTGATAGGATAATGCCGGTCTTCATACATTTCCACAAGAGCGGTCAGCAGTTCCAACTCATCCATCTCAGCAGTGTCAGGTTTGGCGCCCATGAGCATTTCAATGCGGGATAGGGCTTTTTCATAATCTTCCTCGGTTTTTATGAGGCGGTTCATCATTTAAATCACCTCCGCATCGATTTTGTCATATTCTTTGTGGGTTCCGATAAAACGCACAAAGACGGTTTTCGAGTTATAGTTGATTCTTACCACCAGCCGGTATTTATTGCCCGAGATATTGAAGACAACCCGGTTGTCTTTGAGAATACTGGCAGAGCCATACTTAGCCTTTACATCTGCCGGTGATGCCCACTGGTCATGCCGCGCTTCGTAGTACCAAGCCTCCAACGGACCTTTTGCATCCTGGTAGTTGGGTTGACTATAGAATTCAATTAGAGTTTTTGGTTTAATGACATGCATAATCTAATTGGTTCCCAGATGTTTGTCAAGTAAAAAGTTCCCTATTTAGGAACTTTGTTAAGTCAAAAGAAATGTTTCGATTCGCTCATGGCCCACCATCCTTCGCGCGTAGACCAAGCAGGCCTGGATATCTTCCGGTTCTAACCAGGGATAGCCCTCAAGAATCGTCTCGCCGGTATCTCCAGCAGCCAACATTCCGATTACCTGTTACACGGCAAGACGACGCCCTCTGATTATCAGCTTTTCATTAGCCACAGACACACACAGACACACACGGACAAAAATCGAATGGCTGTATCGGCCCGTTTCATCAGGCTGCAAATTTTAGGATTTCGAATTCAACATCTGTTCCCTTGGCCTTTTTGACAATGTCTTCAATGATTTCAGCAACATCATCTTTCAAAAAAAACTCCCCGCATTGCTCGCAAACCTGCGCCGGAACCTCTTTGATAAGGATGAAACTCTCCCCCGCATCTACGGGAAAATTAACCTTTCCATTTTTCATGTCGCCTTTACAGAGAATACATAACATAGCTATCTCCTTCGTGTTTGAAAATCTCCTTCCCATTTGCTTTCATCGGGCTCATAAGCTGTAATAATCCAGAGGTAGTCCTGGTTGATCGAGCATACAACATGCAAGGGAGTGTTCTCATAATACCCCAACAGTAAAAAGCTCGGGAAGGGAAAATCATCTGGGTATTCTTCAACTATGATGCAATCTTGGATTGCTTTTTTCACCGCCTCTCGTGAAATGGCTCTTTCCATCATTCTTTTCAAGGCGTGCCCGCGCCAAGCAATTCTGTTTTCTGTAATTTTTCGCTTTATCTCTTGTTGGATATTCATTTTGGAATTACCGAACGACCTATTTTGTCCCGTGGCCTTGAAAACCCTGTACCTCAAAGATGGCACCCCCGGCTCTGTAAGTCAATGCTTCAAATTCTATCTCTTAGCGTCTGTGTGTGTCTGTGTGGGTCTGTGGCTAATTAAACATCCGTGTGGGTCTGTGGCTCAAATACGATAAGGTAACGTCATTGAAAACCTCGTCCCCTCACCCGCTTTCGATTCCACCTCAATCTTCCCTCCATAAAGCTGCACCAACCTCTTCACAATTCCTAACCCAAGCCCAGTTCCAGAAGTGGGCTTTGTAGAAAAGAACGGCTCGAATATTTCATTGAGGTTCTCTTCAGGTATGCCCGGGCCATTGTCCTCGACCATGATCTCCAGACGACTCGTCTCCACTTCATCCACCCTTTGAGCTCTTACGCTTATCGCTTTGCCCTCTGCGCCCTGCTCCTCCAGCGCGTCCTTAGCATTCAAAACAAGGTTGCTGAAAATAGAGTTCATGTGAATTTCATCAGCATTGACAATTGCTTCATCAAGACCCATTATCGAATATTTGATACCTATCCTTTCGAAATCCTGGTTGTATCGCTGCTCATAATCCCTTAGCATTGGTACGATATCAACCTCTGCATCCCCCGGTTTCAACTCAGACATCCTGGCATAATCACGGATTTGTTTGGTAATGGACAGCCCGCGATTAAGATCGCTCGACACACCCGAATGAACGCCGGACAAATGATCTCCTATCTCTGCAATGATCTTAAGCTCAGGCAAAACAAGGGCAGCGATTTCTTCTCTGGGTACGCTGTACTTTTCGTGGATCAAAGAGATGTTCTTGAGCAGGCTGGTGGCTGAATCCTTGAGAATCTGACCACAAGGCTTGCCCTGATCTTTATAATTGAGAGTAGCCTTGAACTCGAGCTGAGCACCAGCAAGAGCATTCCGCATCTCATGGGCAAAACCGCCGGTGATCCGGTGCTCGAGGGTACGCTTCTCTGTTTCAATCAGTTTCGTCTGGGCCTTTTTCAGTTCATCAGTGCGTTGCTCAATTATGCCTTCCTGCCTGATCACAAGATCATTTAAGGCCAGATTATCAAGATCTCTCCCTTTAATGTAATCAGGATCAACAATGCTGTGGCAAAATATCAGAAATCTTCTGATAGCGCTGAAGTAATTCCAACGGATCTCAAAAACACAATCTTCTTCCCCTTTTGTTAAACATTCGGTTTCAATCACCCTCACATCGTGAGCGCCAGTATATTTTCCGATTCCCGTATAGATACCGGCATTCCAGTCGCAAACATGCCTTGAAACATGGCTCTTAAACTCAGGCTTGACGTTTAGCTTTATTTTGGTGAAACCTTTTTTCCATTCAATTCGTTTTGGGGCCTTGGTTTTATTGAGTTTGCGGTTGATGAAACCAGCAAAGTTTAGGGTTGTCTTGGGTGACAGCAACCTCAAGAACTGCAGATGTTTTGGTTGACCGGCTTCAAACATCCGGTACCCGGCAGTGATACCTGCCTGAAATAATGGCCTATATCCATCTATGACCTTCAAGGAGTTTTCAAATAGCTTCAGCGTGAACTCAATACTGTGCCAGTATCTTGCATTTCGCAGGTGTTCCTCCTTGACAGGATATGCCAAGTCAGGATTATCGGGGTCCTGAATGCGGAATTCCGGGTTATCAACCAGCCCCTCCAAGACCTTTTCAACGGCATCTCTGCCTGAAAGCCCACTTGGTAGATTCGGGGTGTTCTCTATATAATCAAGAAGTTGTACCCAGTTTTTGCAGCATACCACTTTTTGCATCGGTTTAGCGTGAGGATCGCTCATGGGAGCCCCCCTTTGTCGGGTCGGGCATAACTGAAGGGTCGAAACGCTGGTTAAATCTGTGGACTATGCGGAAGTAACACAAAATGCCCACAAATCGTTGAAAAATTGAGCCACAGACACACACAGACTCACTCAGACAAAAACAGGATGCGAGAAAATGCTGAAGCATGGATCGTTTTATTTTCAGCTTTTGGAGGCTGAAATTCGCTGAACACCTATCTCTTATCCCGTAACCTTGAAAACCCTGTTCACGCCAAAAATGGCGCCCCCGGCTATATAAGTCAATTCATTGTGGTTCATATATCCTTATCTGAGAAAGTCCGTGTGTGTCCGTGTGTGTCTGTGGCTAAATCATTACTTTGAACGATGCCAAAAATTGGAAGAAATTCTATTGATTTGCTCAAACTTTGTCAAGGACTACAAAAATCCTGGATGACGTGGTCAGTACACCGGCCTGGGAAAATGGCGAAGAACTGTTTGCATTCATATATTCTGTGCTGTACTATTTAGTTCACTTTAGGCATTGTAGGCACTTAAAACTTTGGGAACTCCTTAAATATGCAAAACCTGCTTCAGTCAAGATCTAAGAAAATTAGGGACCCGGCCGGTCGTGAAGTAGAGGTTCTGGAAGACAGCCAGGCACTGAAAATTGCGGCAGAATCCGGTTGCTCAGTACATGATGTCTACGTGGAGGCCTTGGATCTCGGGATTTATCCCTATCGGTATGTCCGCAACAGGGAGACGATCTCGCGAGAGGAGCAACTCAGACTTTCAAATGCACGTGTGGCCGTGGTTGGCGCAGGGGGGCTTGGTGGACAGGTTATTCTGCTGTTGGCCAGGGTTGGAGTCGGGCGGATTGTGGTTGTGGATTATGACCGCTTCGATGAGACCAACCTGAATCGCCAGGCGCTTTCAAGTCAAAGAGCCATGGGTAAGTCAAAAGCTCAAGAGGCGGTTATGGTGGTTGGCGCCATTAATCCCGGCGTTATAGTTACCCCCCATCAGGTCAGAATTGATCCTTCAAATGCCAAGGAGGTGTTGAAGGGTTCTGATGTTATTGTAGATGCGCTCGACAATATCCCGGCCCGTTTCACCATAGAAAATGCGTCCAAATCCATGGGAATTCCCCTTGTGCACGGAGCCCTGGCAGGCCTTGAAGGCCAGTTGATGACTGTTTTTCCGGATGACCCGGGGATAAAGCGTCTCTACGGAAACAGCGTAGCAGACGGGGAAAGGTCAAAAAGCCCGGAAGCCGTTCTCGGTGTCCCCGCCCTGATGCCGTCATTTATTGCCACACTGCAGGCCACGGAGGTCTTGAAGATAATTCTTAAACGGGGCAGACTTTTCAGAAACGTCATGGTCCATGTAGACTTAGAGTCCGGTGAAATGAATGAGTTCACATTTGGAGACTAAAATCCCTCCCGGGCCCCTCTTAAAGGACAGGGGGGGGAGGAACAAGGCCACTCTACTCAGTTTTGCCATCGACTGCCCGGGCCTCCGCCGAAACCACGGTCCTTACCTCTATCTCCCCATCTGTGACCCATGCGACTGCCAATCCCCTGGGCAAGAAGCTTGGAGGTCTGTTCAGGAGTCAGGATGTTTCGAAAGGCTAATCGGAAATCTGTCCTCTTTTCCTGCATCTGTCCCTTCAAATCCAGCGCTTCCCTCTGAATAGCCCTGATTTTGTCCGGATCGAGTTTGGTCTGAATCCATAATAACCTTAGTTCAGCCCTTTTTGACAACAACTGGGCACGGATCGGCGTAACATCTTTCAAAAGCGATTCACGCAAGGCCCTGATTTTTTCAGACTGTTCCACTGTCAGGTTCAAAGACGCCAGAGCAGCTGGTGCCTCACACCTTCCCTCTCCTCCCCGGTTTCCCTTGCCACGTGGGCCTGCCATCACCAATGTCGCCGAAGCGACTACAATGAGAAATGCTGCAATAACAGTGATCTTTTTCATTGAATTTTACCTCCCTGCTGTTAAGTTAAGTTGGTTTCTTGTGAACCCTGTTAAATCCTCCTAAGGAGGGCCGAGAAGCGACATTTAACAGGGTGAACCGGGACAACCCCTCAAAGCTCATCTTTTAGTCCTGATAGAGCAGGAATCATGCCAAAGTCGAGCATTTAATGTTAACATGGTGAAATAACAGGATATTTTTGACATGCATAAAGCTTCCAGGCATCCGAGCAGTTTAAATCTGCGGCAAGATATGTCGGCGGCAGGATGAGATGTCGACACAATCGTCGAATGGTCGTCTGAATATTGACAAATGGATATTGACAAATGACAAATGACCGGTGACTATTGAACAATGACTAACAAAAGAAAAACCCTTGGCCTCACAGAATCCTGGCGGTCTCCCGGGCCATTTCTCCAGCCCCTGGCCGTGGCCCTTGTCTCCCTTGTCCTTGTTTCCCTCGCATTGATTACGGGATTGATGGACCTCAGGGCCCTTGACAAGACCCTTGTCGGCTATATGGAGAAGAGGGGCCTGGACATCATAGGGAAAATCCAGCAGGCTGCGAAACATAATTACCAACTCCTGAGTCATGCATCAGAGACCGACCTTGAAGAAATTACAGGATCAGGCTTTACAGATGAAACCTTTTCTCTAAGGGAATCGATGATCCTCGACCTCTTGGATGTGGCTCAGCGAATTGATCTTGAAAGGAAAAGGGAGCGCCTTGATGATAAAGAGCTGATATCAATCGTACCCCGGGAAGATCTCTATCTCGTTATCCTGTTTGATGATCATGGGGTTATCACCTTTAAGAACAGGCCTGTTCCCAAATCTGTTCTTGTATCGGCGGCGCCTGTGGTTAAAGGGGAAAAGGAAATTAAGGTCAATCTTTTTGACCATCACGGAAAGGTCAACCAAATGCGATCCCTTGCCCTTCGCCGGAAATGGGGGAAAGGAGCCGTTGTTCTTGTTTTGGATGACGAAAGCTTTCTGTTCTGGAAGTTAAGGGTATCGCTTGAAAGGGCGGTTGAAGAGGTAGACCCGGGATCTGACACGAGCTATTTTGTGGTTACAGGCGAAAAAGAGAGAGTCATTTTCCAGTGGATGGAAGATGCGGCGATACATAAAGATGAAGATTTGACACCTATTACCTTCACAAAAAACCGGACTGTGCCAAGCAAAAAGTTCGACTGGGACGGACGAAAAATGCTCGAAGTCGTTGCGCCCATTCACCTCGGCGTGGATATTATTTGTACAGCATGGTTGAGCCTTTCAAGAGAGACAGCCGATCAAATGCTCAAAAAGGAGCAGGGCCGGGGACTTATTTTCATGTGCTTTATGGTATTCATTGCCATAATATCCATGTGGTTTCTTTACAAGAACCAAAACAGGCACCTCGCCAAAATGCGGGAAATGGAAAGGCGTCTTCACCAGGCAGAGAGGCTTTCCGCCATGGGTCGCCTGGCCGCGGGCGTGGCACATGAGATTCGAAATCCTCTCAATGCCATCAGCATGGCGTGTCAGAGACTTCAAAAGGACAATCTACTTCAACTCACAAGGATCATCCGGGATGAGATCCGGAGACTTAATCATATTATCGAAGAATTCATCGCTTTTTCAAGAATGCGAAAACTGGAGTTGAAAAACAATGATCTAATAGAACTTCTCAGGCAGATTGTTCTCCTTACCGAAGGAGAAGCTAATTCCCGTGGGATCACCATAGAGACAGACTGGCGCGAATCCTCCCTTATGGTATTGATAGATTTTGACAAGATCAAGCAGGCGATTTTTAATATTGTCAAAAACGCCATGGAATCAATTTCCGGCAGGGGTTCCATCACACTTTCTGTTGAGCGAGAGGGTAAAAAATGGGCAAAAATTACGATTTCGGACACGGGAGGCGGTCTTAGCCTGGAGGAACTGGAACAGATCTTCGATCCTGACTATACAACCAAGGAGAAGGGCCTGGGGCTTGGTCTGGCCCTGGCCCATGAAATTATTGAGAGTCACTCAGGGGGCATAAGGGCCATGAGTAAACCAAAGACAGGGACTACATTTGAGATCTTATTGCCAATGAACCTCGGAGGTTCATAGAGGACTTTAGCGATGAGCAATATGCAAACACTGAGCATCCTTGTGGTGGAAGATGGTCATTCGCAAAGAGAGATCCTGCGGGACTTCTTAAAGGACGAAGGCCACGATGTTTCAGAGGCAGAAAGTGGTGAAAAGGCCCTGAAGCAGTTAAGAGAAGACTACTTCGATCTCCTTCTCATTGACTATAAGATGCCCGGGATGGATGGAATGGAGCTGCTGAAGGGAGTGAAGCGCATCAACCCTGAGGTCGATGTGATAATGATTACCGCCTATGGTACCGTCGAGACCGCTGTTCAGGCCATGAAAGCCGGGGCAGCAGACTATGTCACAAAACCGATCGAGTTGGATGAATTGCTTATCTTGATCGATCGGATTTCAGAGAGACGTGTCCTTCTGAAAGAAAACGAGATCCTGCGCGACGAGTTGGGAAGAAAGGGCGTTACTGCGGATGACATTATCTTTCGGAGTCCCGCTATGAACGAGGTAATAAACCTGGCCGGGAGGGTCGCGACCAGCAAGGCGACTGTGTTGATACAGGGGGAGAGCGGGACCGGAAAGGAACTCGT
Source organism: Deltaproteobacteria bacterium (assembly GCA_029932035.1). Classification (GTDB taxonomy): domain Bacteria; phylum Desulfobacterota; class DSM-4660; order Desulfatiglandales; family Desulfatiglandaceae; genus Desulfacyla. Next base: position 12,399 of record JAOZQV010000031.1, read on the forward strand.
TGCCAGGCTGATCCATACCCTGAGTCCCCGTTCTAAGAAACCGATGACCGTCGTTAACTGTGCAGCCCTGCCTGAAAGTTTGTTGGAAAGCGAGCTTTTCGGTCATGAAAAGGGCGCGTTTACAGGAGCATCTCAGCGAAGGATTGGCCGGTTTGAAGAGGCAGATGGGGGTAGCCTTTTTCTGGACGAAATCGGAGAACTCCCCCAGCCAGTTCAGGTTAAGCTCCTTAGATTCCTTCAGGAGCGGGAATTTCAGCGTCTTGGCGGCAACCGCACGCTCCACTCGGATGTGCGGATTATTAGCGCTACCAACCGGGACCTCAAGACGAAAACAGGGGAAGGCGTCTTCAGGGAGGACCTCTTTTACAGGTTGAATGTGGTAGCAATAACCGTTCCGCCACTCCGGGAGAGAAAGGAGGATTTATCGCCCCTTATTGATCACTTTCTGCGCCATTTTTCCAGCCGAAACGAAAAAGAGATTGAAGGGGTTCTTACGGAAGCAAAAGATCTCTTACTGAAATACGACTATCCGGGCAACGTAAGGGAGTTGGAGAACATAATAGAACGGGCAGTCGTTATCGCGAGGGGGTCTCTCATATCCACCAAGGACCTTCCCTTTTACGAGGAGCGCCTTTCCTCTGACAACGAGGATCGGATGGGGCGCACAACCCTGAAAGATTCAGTGGAGAAATTGGAGCGTAAAATGATCATGGAGGCAATGGAAAAAACCAAGAATCACCAAACCAAGGCCGCCAATCTCTTAGGGATCAGCGAACGGATGCTCAGGTACAAGCTAAAAAAGCATGCTCTTAAATAGTGTCTGAACGAAAAGTGGCTCTGGTTTGTTGTGGAAGAGATATTCCATGAATTCTGAAAACGAAAATTCAGGAACGCCCGTTGTTCCTGATCATGCCTTCATGCTGAAGCTTGAAAGAACAATGGCGGACACATTCGAAATATCGGCCGATTATATCCCACTCAATAAACTTTTGAAGGCAGCAGGGCTGTGTCAATCAGGCGGAACGGCGAAGTTTGCCATTGAAAGCGGGGCGGTACAAGTTGATGGAAAAGTCGAATACAGAAAAAGATGTAAAATCAGAAACGGCCAAAAGGTTGAATTTGAAGGCACCTCTATCGAGGTCATTCAGTTTGAGAAAAGAGGTCATCAAGTATGCTCTTGATCTTCGACTAAAATTTCTTAACTTTTATGCTTATTTTATTTGATTGAAGCCCAGTTACTTCCACTGGAATCTCTTTCATCTCGCTAATCTGGTCCGCTAATTTCATGAGACTTCCATGATATTCCGTGACAATCAGGGCATGACCTGATTCAAAGCCGTCCACATCAGCCTTCTCGATCCCCTCTATATCTTTTAAGGAGGCCATGAAATCCGGAAGGGCGTCAAAAGAGATGTTAGATACCCTCAGTTCATATCTCTGAACCTGCGGGCTGCCATTTCTTTCATGCTTTTTAATCGCCGGGAGTAGTTTATTGCATAGATCTGTGGTGGCGTCTTCTAATGGTATAGCTGCACCTGATCCTGAGGGCGGGCGCGTCTCATATCCTGAAAAAAGCACCTGACCTGTTTTGGTCTCAAATGCTTTCAAACGGATTTCATTGGAAAAGAACGGTTACAATTTGTGCAACAGGTCAAGGGAGGAGATACGCCTCACGAAGCTGCGTGGAGAGGTTCGAGGTCATTTTGAACGCCTTTTCCACGGTTTTTTCTCCATCCGGATTGACCAGGCAACAGGTTGCCGGCGAAAGGAGGCTTCGCGACAGGAGGAACTCCCTGTCAATCCCATTTTTTCCCAGGGCCGACCATATCTCTTTCAGCCGATTCTTAAGGGAGTCTAAATTCTCCTGTTCAAAGGGTTCGAAATTAGAAGGCACCATCCCCCACGCAATGACCCCTCCCCGGTCCAAGAATCTCCTGATGGAAGCGGCATAGGACGCGAATACCTCTCCATTGGAATAGACGTCAAGCGACAGAATGTCCAGATCCAGCCCTAAGAGAAAATCCCAGTCAGGATTGCCGCACAGATGCACGCCACGGGGTCTTTCAATCATGGAAAAAAACAGTTCCATATCGGCCCGAGCTGCCTGATCACCATAGCCTGCCATTGCACTGAACAGGAACTGCAGTCCCGGTTCATCCACAAACATGAATGCATTGGGGTTGAGTTTTTTCAGTCTGCTTAATTGCACATTCACCCGTTTGGCCATAAAATCGAGCATAAAAGGCCGAATCGTATCATCAAAAAGAATGGGTCTGTCATCCTGGTCCACCACGTTGAATCCAAAACTGATAGGCCCTTCCAACTGTCCGCGAATAGCCGGCCGGTCTGAAAGGTCAAGGTCTAAGAATCGCCTGTAAACCACAGAGTATCTATCACTGATATCAAAGTACTCAGGTTCATGGAAATGGTCCATGGTCTCTTCCAATTCAGCAATGAATTTTTCCTGTGAAAAACGAAGTGTGCGTTTCTCCATGTCGAGCAAAATGCCAGGGAAATGCTCCGAGGCCTGGACATACATATCCTCATAATAGTTGTAGTGGGGAAGCTGAGGCCAAAAAGGGATATCCATGGATAGAGCCGTCTCAAGGGCGCGATCCACATCCTTGTGCGGCATCACGGCCATAGCTGTTGTCAGTAAATTTCCAGGAATAGGCATTTCACTCCCCCATAGAACCCAGGAGGCTGTCCGAGAATAAATTTGCGGGGTTATAGCAACGAGACCATCATACTTGATCTGACAGAATACTCAAACTTATTTTTAATTCATTATAAGTTTTTGGCACAACGGCCTATAAAGCCGTCCACTTTCACCGCCTGACAGAGCATCGCAGGGATCCCGCTTTTAGGTTCCGTACCCTTTCAGATTACCATTTTTCCTATTGACTTCCAGTATAATCTACAGTATTATGCTCAACCTTAAGGACAAAGGTCTCATTGGCGAGGAGGCAACTATGAAATTAACGGACAAACAAAAGGATTTTTTAGCCTATATCTCCCGGTATATAGAAGAGTGGGGGATAGCTCCATCATTTGACGAGATCTGCTCTCATTTCGATTTTGGTTCTTATAACACCGTGACTACCTACCTCAAAATCTTAGAGCGGAAGGGCTACATCCGCCTCCCAAAGGAGAAGAATCGGAAACGGGCCATTGAAGTCATAAGCCCCATGGAAACCAGGCGATTCGAGTTCCCCCTCTTGGGGAGGGTGGCGGCGGGAAAACCGATTGAGGCCATAGAGGAGAGAAGCGTTGTTGAAGTTCCGCCATCCATGGCGGACAATGGCGAGTGCTTTGTGCTTCAGGTAAAAGGGGCGTCCATGGAAGAGGACGGGATCTTAGACAGAGATTTCGTGGTAGTGAGAAAACAGGCCACGGCAGAGAACGGGGAGATAGTAGTAGCCCTGATCAACAATGAGGCAACGGTCAAAAGATATTACAGACTCAGAAATCATATAGAACTCAGGCCTGCCCATACCGGTATGGAGCCCATCCGTATCAAAAAAGGGGACCTCCGCATTGAGGGGAAGGTTGTGGGCGTGATGAGGTATTTGTAGAGTGCACCGTCACATCATCCATCTCCACATACCGGCCCTTCCCATTGCCGTGGCACGGATC
>JAOZQV010000332.1:0-623 GCA_029932035.1 Deltaproteobacteria bacterium
ACCAGAACTTGAGGGCCGAGCGGAATTCATCCCAGTTCTTAGCCTTGTCAAGCTTCAGTATAGAAAGTGCGATTGTGCCCGGTTCCAACCCGGTCCAGTGCAAGGCCAGCGGGTTTTTATTGTTGAATCCCTTTAATTCACCGGTTTTAGGATCATACCTGTTATCGTTGATAATGGGTCCGAGGTGGGTATGCCGTACTTTTATGGCAACTGCAGGCTTGCCGTCGCCGAAGTTTATGGTTTCGTCGCGGACGGTCATATCGCGCCATTGGTCGTTCCATTTATATTGCAGCGGATTGTCGGGGTTTATCCTGATCTGATACTGGTCGTTCACGTCAGGATATACGTTTGTAGCGCCCCAGGCGATATCGTTATTGTGTCCGACCACTACGCCCAGGCTGGAGGGAAAGGAGAAACCCGCCACATCAAAGGGGTGGCCTGTGCCATCGTCCGGGGAATGCAGCCCAATCTCATACCAGATGGAAGGCTGTTGAATGCCAAGGTGAGGATCGTTGGCCAGCAAAGGTTTGCCGCCTTGTGTCAGGCTGCCGGTGGCCACCCAGGAGTTGCTGCCTGCACCCTCGGTCTGTCCTCTGAGCAGGGAAAGGTCTGTTGCAGGAGCA
>JAOZQV010000332.1:633-4380 GCA_029932035.1 Deltaproteobacteria bacterium
CGGTATCCGCTGCCATAAACAGGAGTTCGCGGTTAAGCAATTCCAGATCTGACTCTGATTGCACTGCACTCGAAGTTATGGAGAACGTTGCCTTCAGATCGTCTTCCAGCAGTATGGTAGGCTTCTTACCGAGTGGCCAAGGGGGAACCAGGAACTGCTCCGCCATCTCTGGTCCCAGTTTATGGTAAAGCTTAACACGGGTAAGTTCCGGGTCACGCGAGAGACCGAGGTCCCAGGCCATAAGCTTTGAGAAGACCAGCGAATCAAGCGGTGACCAGGGGTCGACCTTAAATTTAACTCCGGTAAGGCCCAGGATGGTGTAGTTGACCGAAAGCTGTCGGGGGCTCCTGCCCGAGATATAAGCATTAACGCCCCTGGCGAAAGCATCCAGAAGAGCGCGGTCCTCAGCCGGATAGCTGTTGTATTCTTGCTCTACCACCTTATACAATCCCAGCGAGCGCAGGTAGATATCGGCATTGATCAGCGCGGCCTTTCTGCCCGTCAGTTCCTCAATACGCCCGCCGCAGGTCTTGCGGAAGAACTCCATCTGCCACCAGCGGTCCTGTGCCTGCACGTAACCCTGGGAGAAAAACAGGTCGTGCATATTCTTAGCATAAATATGCGGCGTGCCATTGGCATCGCGAATAACCTCCACTCGCTCTTTCAGTCCAGCGGCCTTAAGCTCGCCGTCTATCTGCGGCAACGGGCTTTTCATGATAAAGCGGTAATATCCAAATCCGCCACCGCCTATCAGGACAATCAGTGCGAGCAGGGTTATCAATGTGATTTTTAACACTTTGCCGGCCTTGCCCTTTGCCATCATTCAACCTCATGTAATGCTGTAAGGTTCTTTCAGCCTTATAGCCTGCGGCGTACGGAAATGATCTATTTTGAGGAGGGTTCCCCCATCTCATTCCAGCCCCTCACCCTGTAGTAGTCCTTTAGCAGTTGATCCATCTGCTCTTCGGTAATGATCTTCTTGGTCTCAGGCAGGACCTCTTTGTGAAAACGCTTTGGCAGCTTATCGTCTTCAGGCGTGAGCCCTTCTCTGATGTTAAAACGCCGGGTAGCGCTGCTGATGTTGCCAGCGATCAACCTCATTCGCTCCCTGTCTAATTCCAGACCGGTAACCCCCTTGATGATGGTCGCTAATTCTTCCCATTGATAAAGATCGCGGTAGAATCTGCAGAGGATAAAGGTGTCAAAGATAATAAGCCGGTCTTCCCATTCTGCGAACATCTCCGCCTTCCCCTCTATCTGATCCGGGTCAATCATTTTAGTTAACTCCGGCTTGTAAAATGTAGCTCTCAAATGGCACGCCCCTCTTGGGGAACTGCCGTAAGCAAGGCCCATCCCTTTCAGAACCCGGGGATCATAGCCCGGGGGTTCCATCCCTTTGACATGGATAGCCTGATCTTCCATGTCCCATTCCTTGGCGGCCGCCTTTATCCCTCTTGAAAGGATTTCGCCAATTTCCCGCCTGTATGCCATATCTTTAAGGAGATTGGCTATTTTATCCGGCTGGCCGTAGTCTATATCGTAGTCAATCTTGCCCTGACGGGCCGCCTCAATCGTAAAGGCCACCAGATTGCCGGCGCTGATGGTATCCATACCCAGACGATCACAGATGTCATTCAGATAGGCGATCTCCTCTATACTGTCCACCTCGCAGAGCCCACCGAAGGCATATATGGTTTCGTACTCGGGGCCTTCGATCTTTAGCCCCTTATGCCGCCCCTCCTTTACCGTTGAGAGCCTGCCGCACGCGATAAAGCATTTAAGACATGCGTTGGGGGTAACGTTCAGATGTTCATGCATTGCATCGGCGTTAATCTTTTCTTTGTGAGCCGCTTCGCCCTTGTGCCAGTAACGGGTGGGGAAACTCCCCACATTGCTCATGATGTCTACCATCATAGGGGTGCCTTTGCTCTTATAGGCCTGTACGCCCGCGTCATCCTTGGCATCACGTGCAACATCCTTTACGTATTTCTTGATTAGATCCGGATGCGCAACCTCCTTTTTCCGGTTTCCCCAGAAGACCATCGCCTTGATATTCTTAGAGCCTATCACAGCGCCGACCCCTGTTCGTCCGGCACTCCGCCAGTAGTCATTTTCAATGACAGCAAAACTCACCCCGTTCTCACCTGCCGGGCCGATACAGACCACGCCGCATTTTTTTGCATCAGGACGGTTTTCTTTGATCCAGGCCTTGACCCGGTCTTCGGTTTCAAAGGTATCCAGGCCCCAGAGACCACCGGCATCATGAAAAAATATGCCCTGATCTGAGATCTCAATCCAACAGGGATCAGCCGAGGATCCGTGGAGCATCACGGCATCAAATCCGGTCCTTGCCATGTAATCTGCTACGGTGCCTCCGGAATAGGACTCGGAGTAAAAACCGGTCTGCGGGGATTTGGTGTAGATACCATACCGGCACGACCCCCATATGGGTGTTCCGGAAACCGGACCTGTTGTTAAAATAAGGTGGTTTTCAGGGCTTAAGGGGTCAACTCCCGGCGGGTTATTTTCCAGGAGGAGATGGGTGGCAAAACCTTTCCCCCCTAAATATTTTTCAAAGATTTTATCAGCGACGGGTTCCGTCTGATAGTTTTGATCAGAGAGATTGATCTTCAAAACTTGATTGTAAAAACCTTTCATAATTTTTGCCTCTGTGGATTTTAATAGTTTACAAAAACCTGTTATTCTTAACCCACGGAAGATTGAAAGTCAAAAATCTTTTGATTTGGCGAAAGAAAGGCTGTTGACACGTGAAAATAGGTGTGATAAAAGTCGAAAAATTTGCTGATAGCATGTTTTGTCTTTTATATAGAGGGCTTCTTGGCTTCAAAAAAAATCAATATATTTTTAGTGCCTGATGGTACAGACTGTGTGAGGCAGATCAGACTTCCTAAGTCCCTTCTTTTTTTCATAATACCCCTCCTTATCATCTGTGCGGGCGTCCTTTTCTGTATTATTAATGATTATAGAGGAATTAAGGCAAAGGTTCCCGAGTTGGCGGAATTGCAAAAAGAAAACGCTCTCCAGAAGGAACAGATTCTTTATATGGCCCGGCGAATTGATCAGGTTACCGAGGAGATGAATGAGCTGAGGAAACTGGATCATAAGTTAAAAGTTATGGTAAACTTAGAAACAGGGGAGGGGGATGAGCAATTTACGGGAGTAGGAGGATCAGACCCTGCCTTGCTTGATCCTAAGAAGACCCTGACAAAGGTTGACCGCGAATTAGTGCGTGCCATGCACCAATCATTGGATAACCTGAACAGCGATATCAATTCGAGCAAAGAGGATAAGGCCGGGCTTCAGGAATTCCTCGAAAACCAGAAGATGCTACTTGCCTCGACTCCCTCAATCTGGCCGGCAAAAGGGTGGCTCAGTTCCCGTTTTGGATACCGGAAATCGCCTTTTACAGGCCAGAAGGAGTTTCACAAGGGGCTTGACATATCGGCGAGGAAGGGCGCCCCGATAGTTGCAAGCGCAGACGGAACCGTGTCATTTTCCGGCTGGGACCGGGGGTACGGCAGGGTTGTTGTTATCAAACACGGTTATGGGTTGAAGACCAAGTACGCCCACCTGAAAAAGTCCCTCGTAAAAAAAGGCCAGTACGTGAAACGGGGCGAAACAATCGGCCTGGTAGGCACTTCCGGCAGGACTACCGGCTCCCACCTTCATTACGAAGTTCACCTAAATGGGGTCCCTGTAAACCCCCTCCGTTACGTTCTCAATTAG
>JAOZQV010000333.1 GCA_029932035.1 Deltaproteobacteria bacterium
CTACCTGCTATCAGCACGCCTTGAGCATCAATTCCTTTACAGATGGCCAGATTGAGGCACAGCTTGAGGCGTTCTTAGATTGATGATTGATGATTGTTGATTGATGATTGAGGTTTTTCAAGTGTCGAATTTTCTGGCAAACAAACAGATAAACAAGCAATCACAACCATTTAAACAACCTGACCACTCGATCACTTTACGAGGTTTGAATTAACAATTGCAAATCATCAGTCCAAGGATTTTCAACAGTCAATCAACATCAATCAACAATCGACAATCAAAAAGGGGGGTTTCAAATTGGCCGACTTCGTTCCTAAGATACTAACGTTTTGCTGCACGTGGTGAGGGTATGCTGCTGCTGATTTAGCTGGAGTTTCCAGACTACAATATACACCGGAAATCAAGATTGTCCGACTCATGTGCACGGGCAGGGTCGACCCCGCCCTCGTGGCCAAGGCATTCAAAAAGGGGATAGACGGTCTTTTGGTGGTGGGCTGCTACTTTGGAGACTGCCATTATATCACAGGCAATCACCAGGCAAAGGCCAAGATGGATATGACCCGCAAGCTCTTCAAATTCATCGGCCTTAATGAGGAACGTTTAGCCTTCCGGCAGTGTTCTTCGGGCGAGGCATCCGTGTTCGTGGAAATTGTCTCTGAATTCGATCAGAAGATCCGCAGTATAGGTCCCCTCGGAGGGGACGGGGATAGGGTGAAGGCCCCGGAAATCTTCAAAAAACTCGAAGCCGCAGAGGCTGTGCTTGCAGGCGAAAAAATCAGATGGATTATCGGAAAAAGGACGCCGTTTCTTGAAACCGGCAATGTGTATGGTGAGATCTTCACTGAACATGAGTTTAATCGTGCCATTGAGATGATCATCGTGGAAGAGATGGAGGTCCAGGAGATCTTAGCCAGGCTAAAGGAAACCGCCCGCTCGGTCAAGGACCTCGCTAACGACCTGGCCATTCCGCCGTCAAGGGTGTTCCGATATATAACCGCCCTCAAACGAAAAGGAATGGTTGCCTTGGACAAGGTGACCGGCCAAACGCCAATATTTCAGTTAACAGGGCAAGAGGTGTAACACGGTGCAAGACAAGAAAGTATTGATTGTTGGGGGGGGGCTCGATGGTGTCAGTGCGGCCCTTGAAAAGGCCGAAGCAGGCGCCCAGGTGACCATTGTCGAGAAATTTCCGACCTTGGGCGCTGAGAGAATCCCAAGGGACCGGCTCATCCAACCGGATGACGCATTTGTAAATCCCGATCTGGATAAAATGCGCAATCACGACAACATCCAGGTCTTGACATACAGTGAGATCAAGAAGGTCAATCGGGATAACGGAAAGGTCAGCGCACACATCCTGAAGCGAAGTCTTCGGGTGGACAACATCAAATGTAACGACTGCAAGGCCTGCATCAAGGTCTGTCCCGTAAACATGTTTGACGACTTTGACGAAGGTTTCAGTTTTCGCACGGCCGTGGATTATTTTAATCCGGCCACAGGCGAATATAATATCTTCAAGGAAGATATGCCCGTTTGCCAGCAGGCATGCCCCGTCAATCTGGACATCCGGACCTACGTGGCTCAGATTGCGGACGGGAAACATCTTGATTCCCTGGCCACCATCAGGGATAGGCTGCCACTTCCGGGCAGCATCGGCAGGGTATGTCCCCACCCGTGCGAAACGGCCTGCAACCGGCAGTATCTCGATGAACCGATCAGTATCTGTTTCCTCAAGCGGTATGTGGCGGACGTAGAGATAAATGGGGGAATTGAACCGGTCTATGAAACCCCGGAGAAAAAACTCCCCGAAAAGATTGCCATCATCGGAGCAGGACCGGCTGGGCTTACCTGCGCATACCATCTCGCAAGGCAGGGATATGAGAATATCACCATCTACGAGGCCCTTCCCGTACCGGGCGGCTATCTATGGGTGGGAATCCCGGAATATCGTCTCCCTAAAAAACTCCTCCAGCGCGAGGTGGACCTTATTGCCAATATGGGCATAGATATCCAGTACAACAAACGGATTGGCAAAGAGATATCTTATGAAGACCTGAAAAAGAACAATGATGCGATATTCATTGGTGCGGGCTGCCACCTCGGGCTCAAGCTGCGTGTTCCGGGCGAAGATGAATATGAAGGCAAAGGAATTGTTGACTGTGTTACCTTTTTGAGGGACCAGGCCCTCGGTAATCCAATCGACACCAAGGGGAAGCTCATCGTGATAGGGGGTGGCAACGCGGCCATTGACTCTGCCAGAGTTGGCTGGCGCATGGGCTTTGACGAGGTATATATCCTCTATCGAAGGACCAAAAAGGAGATGCCTGCCAACACGTGGGAAATCGACGCGGCCGAACACGAAGGGGTCATCATACAGTATTTGGCAGCGCCCGTGGAAATCTTAGGGAAAGACGGAAGAGTCTCAGGGATGAAATGCATCAAGATGGAATTGGGCGAGCCTGATGCATCGGGCCGCAGGCGGCCGGTCCCAATTGAGGGATCAGAGTATGTTATTGATGCCGAGACCATTGTTCCCGCCCTCAGCCAGGCCGCAAATCTCGAATTCCTCGGTGAAGATCACGGTCTTGATATTAACCGTTGGAATACATTCGATATAGATGAAGAAACAGGCGCAACTAACGTCCAGGGCGTGTTTGCCGGAGGTGACGTGGTAACAGGACCGGATATCGCCATCCGTGCGGTAGCGGCCGGCAAGAAAGCGGCCGAGGGCATTCATGAATACCTGAGGAGCAAATAGATGATTTACGAAAAGAACCAACGATATATTATCCCCTTTGATGATGTACCTTCCCCCAGGGCCGAGATGCCGGAGATCTCTGTAGATGAAAGGAGGGGGAATTTCGTAGAGGTAGAGACAGGGTTCCCTGAAGATATCGCTGTCCAGGAGGCCAAGCGATGCCTCAGTTGCCGGCGCTGCTTAGGATGCGCCCTATGCTGGGCGGAATGTGAGTCTGAAGCGATAGATTTTTCTATACCGGATGAGGAATTAGACCTCGAATTCGATGACGTTGTCGTCACAAAGGGGCAGGACAACTCCTTTTTTCCCATTGACCCCAAATTGGGTTTCGGAAGTTATGCAGACGTGATCACGGATATTCAGTTCGAACGTATGCTCTCACCCACTGGGCCCACGGACGGCATGGTAGTCTCCCCTTTGGATGGGGAGATCCCCAAACGGATGGCTATTGTCCAGGGTCACCCCAATGAAGATGACGACCAACTCCTTTCCTCCCTGGTCCTCGGGGTAAACGAGTCGATCATTGCCCTTGACAGAACAAAAGACTTAGAGGTGATTTTAGTCTCCCCCATCAACGAGGTCTTCAAAGAACAGTTCCTCTCAAACGCAGAGAAGATATCCGGGCTCAGGATTGTGAAAGGAGACCCTGAATCTGTTGAGAAAGACCAGGAAGATGCACCCCTATCCCTTAAATACTCTGAAAACGGCCGGCAACAAGACGATACCTTTGATTTGATTGTAATACTTACAAAACCAAAAATATCATCCGAGATAAAATCGTTGAGCAGAAAGCTCGAAAAACCTGTTCAGTGATTTCGGGGCTTATGTTTGTCACCCCAGTGAAATACGCTTCGCTTTCTGATCAATCCCTTTTCTTGGATAGATCTCTTCATCTAAGATGATTAAAGAGATAGGAATTCTGGTGAGCATAATGGGGAAAAATGCTGGATGTTCGGAGAAAATTCAAAGGGTTTTATTTGGCATTTGAGGATTTTTATCTTCTGAGCGCATATCATCCGATTTTCGTGTAAATTAGCAGATGAAGAACGAAGCAGAGATGAAAATCAAAAGAAAGAACCACTTTTCAGAGACCCAACAGGTCAAGGCTGCAAGATGTAAGCTTCTGTTTTTCTGAAAAAATTCCAGGAAGTCATCAATGGTTTGGGAAAGGCGCTGTTTCAGTATAGGATAATGATCATTGAATTTAAAGTCGCAGCCTGTGGCACGGATTTATTCTTGTTTTTTGTCCAGTACCTTCCGAACTTTACGGGCCAATCCTTCCGGTGTGAATGGCTTTTCGAGAAAATTCAGTCCCGGCGCCAAAATGCCGTGATGAGCAATGGAATTGTCCGTGTACCCCGACATATAAATCACCTTCATCTGTGGATAGAGCGGTTGCAACCGGTCGGCTACTTCTTTCCCGCCCATCTTGGGCATCACCACATCTGTTATCATGAGGTGTATCTGACCCCCGTGCTCTTCGCTGATTCTTAAGGCCTCTATACCGTTTTCCGCCTCTAAGATTCTGTATCCCTGTTGTTGAAGGATTTCCCGAGCCAGATTGCGAAGCGCATCATCGTCTTCCGCAATCAGAATAGTCTCGGAACCGGTGAGGTCATCA
>JAOZQV010000032.1:0-3473 GCA_029932035.1 Deltaproteobacteria bacterium
CTGTTTCCGGGGTAGATGTTTTTCCTTTGATCCCGGTCATTGTTGCTTTTGTGGTCTCTTTTTTCACTTCCATGGGAGGCGTGTCCGGCGCATTTCTACTACTCCCGTTTCAAATGAGCGTGCTTGGGTTTGTAAACCCATCGGTTAGCCCGACCAACCTGGTTTATAATATCGTCGCTATTCCAAGCGGTGTTTACAGATACATCAAAGAGGGAAGAATGGCATGGCCCCTTGCCTCGGTTATCATCGTGGGCACACTCCCGGGCGTGTTCTTGGGGGCGATTATCAGGATAAAGTACCTGCCCGATCCCAGGAACTTCAAGTTCTTTGTGGGGTGCGTTCTTCTGTATATAGGGATCAGACTGCTACTTGATCTCACAAAAAAAGCTGCCGAAAAAAAGGTGAAGACCAGGAGGCTCGAGGAGAGGTTTAAGGCGAGGTCTAATCTGGTGAAAAAAGGGCTGCAATCAGGTCCGGGACAAGATGCGGCCATCAAGACCATCAGCTTTTCCCTTACTCGATATTCCTATCAGTTCTACGGTGAGATATTTTCCTTTAACACAACAGGTCTCTTTGCGCTTACCTTTGTTGTGGGTATGGTCGGTGGAACCTATGGCATAGGCGGGGGTGCAATCATAGCCCCATTCTTGATAGCCGTCTTCGGGCTCCCGGTGTATACCATAGCAGGTGCGGCGCTATTAGGTACGTTCATAACGTCCGTTGCGGGAGTGATATTCTACACTATTATAGCCCCGGTCTACGCAGACACCGGATTGGCAATAGCCCCTGACTGGGCCTTAGGCGCTCTTTTCGGAGTGGGTGGTTTCTTAGGCATGTACCTCGGCGCGAGAGTACAGAAATATGTGTCTGCAAAGGCGATAAAGCTGGTACTCGCTTTAATCCTTCTACTTCTCGCTTTGAAGTATATTGTTGGAATATTTGGCGGTTAGATTAGGATCTGAACTTATCCAGTTTATAACCCTTTATCTTTTTGTGAAGGTTGCTCCTTTCGATACCTATGGCCTCGGCCGTCTGTGAAATGTTCCCGTTGAACTCCCTCAACTTGGTCTCGATATAGGCCTTTTCGAATTCCCCTTTCGCCTCTTTAAGCGAATCCGACACCAAATGAGATTCAAGACCCGTCTTGATGTCGGAACTGCGGTTGAAAGGCGCAGGGATATCTTCTTTTCGGATTACACTGCCGGGCACCATAATCATAAGCCTTTCAATCAGGTTCTTCAGCTCCCTGACGTTCCCTGGCCAGTCATATTTTTGCAGGGTTGCAATAGCCTCTTCAGATACCTCTTTTGCCTCTATGTTTGTACTGAGAGAAAATTCCGGCACAAACTCATCAACCAGAGCGGGGATGTCTTCAATACGATCTTTGAGGGGCGGCACTGTCATCGGTATTACATTCAGCCGAAAATAGAGATCTTCTCTGAATCTTCCTTTCTCTATTTCTGCCTCCAGGTCCTTGTTTGTTGCCGCAATCACCCTGACGTCCACCTTAATAGTCTTTGACCCTCCCACCCTCTCAAATTTCTGTTCCTGCAAGATTCTGAGGGTCTTTGATTGAGCCTTCAAGCTCATATCCCCAATTTCGTCCAAGAAAATGGTCCCCTCATGAGCAGAATCAAATTTCCCCTTTCTCATGGTGGACGCCCCGGTAAATGCCCCTTTTTCATGCCCAAAGAGTTCACTCTCTATAAGATCCTCTGGAATTGCAGCACAGTTCACCTCAACCATCGGCTTGTGGCTGCGCCGGCTCAAGAGGTGAATAGTATGAGCAACAAGTTCTTTTCCGGTCCCGTTTTCCCCGGAAATAAGGATCCATGCATTGGTAGGGGCCACGATTTTGATCTGCGCCTTTAGCGCTTTAATCGATTTACTGTTCCCGGTAATATTATATTTATTCTTATCCTTTTCTTTTAGAAGACTTATTTCCTCCTCTAACCTATAATATTCAAGGGCGTTATTGATGGATAAGAGAAGCTTTTCTAATGAAAGAGGCTTTTCAACAAAATCATATGCCCCTATCTTGGTAGCCTTAACCGCAGTCTCTATATTGCCATGTCCCGACATCATGATCACTTGAAGATTAGGATATCCTTTTTTGATCTCTTCAAGGGTTTCAATGCCATCAAGACCCGGCATCCAAATATCGAGAAGAACCAGATCAGGTGTCGATTCCCTAATCCTCTCTAATGCCTCAACCCCGGTTTCTGCACTGAGAACCTCGAACCCTTCATCCGAAAGAATGCCCTGCAGGGACCGAAGGATACTCTTTTCATCATCAACAATGAGAATTGTCCTAGCCATTTACTTGCCTCTCAAATCAACACTTCATCATCTCTGCTGCTATCCTGGCTGCCTTCTCTGATGCGCCTCCTTCACCAAGGCGCTTTCTTACCCCATGCAGCTTTGTTATCATTTTTTCCCTGACATGTTCATTTTCGATGAGCGTCAGAGCCTCATCTGCAAGTCTTTCAGGCGTGACTTCATCCTGAATCAATTCGGGAACCACTCTTTCTCCGGCAACAAGATTTGCTAATCCTATAAAGGACGTCTTAATCAACATCTTACCAATCCGATAGGAAAGGGGGGTCACTTTGTATACAATAACCATGGGAACCGCCATAATAGCCGTATCCAAGGTCGCAGTCCCGGAGGTTACCAGGGCAATATGACAACGATCCAAGACCTCATAGATATCTCCCTGATTAACCTCTATGTCCAACGAGGATTTTCTGATAAAGGGGTCAATAAATTCAGGTTCAATGGTCTCGGCTAATGGCAACAAGCATTTAATATTCGGATATCTAATTTTAAGGATTTCGGCCGATCTGATCATTATGGGGAGCATATTCCTGATCTCCTCCCTACGGCTCCCTGGCACCAGCCCGACTACAGGATTTTGGATTATGAGTTGAGGGTTGCGGGTTGCGGGTTGCGAGTTGCGGGTTGCGAGTTTAAATGCGTCCAAAAGGGGGTGGCCTACATAATCAACATTGACGCCCCTTTTCTTGTAAAACTGTTCCTCAAATGGCAGGATGACCGCCATCCGGTCAACACGTTTTGCAATTTTCTTTACGCGTCCCCTTCTCCACGCCCATACCTGCGGACTTATGTAATATAAAACAGGGATCTGCAGTCGCCTGGCGATCCGGGCCATATAGAGATTGAATTCGGGGTAGTCTATGAGAATCAAAAGATCAGGATGGTGGGTTTTCAGTGTGGCTTTCAATTTATTGGCCGCCCTGAAAATCGTGTGAAGCCTCTGCAGGACCTCGGTCAAACCAACTACTGCCATATCAGATGAGGAGACAAGGATCTTGACCCCTGCCTGTTTCATGTTCGTCCCTCCGATACCACAAAAGGTAACGCCAGAGCAGGAGGCTTTTATGGCTTTCACAAGATTTGAGCCGTGCAAATCGGCAGAGGCCTCGCCCGCAACCATGAGCACCAGCTTGTGA
>JAOZQV010000032.1:3573-5457 GCA_029932035.1 Deltaproteobacteria bacterium
CAGCCTCTCTCAATCTGGTCAATAATGTTGAGGGCGACTCTTAAGGCATTTCGCCCATCCTCACCGGTTACTACCGGATCTGATCCATTTGTGACAGAGCTGATAAACGAAGATATCTCATCGTTTAGAGGGTCACTCTCAGAATATTTCTCTTTACTTGTATCTACCCGAGGGAAATCATCTGAATCTCTTTTCTCAGAGTCAAGGCTGATTACAGTAAGTTGCCTTTTCCCGCAATCGGCAGATATATATGCGTCCGGCTGAAACACACGGATCTTTCTCAACATCTTCCCTGATACCCGGCTTGCGGTCAGATTGGCGGCGGTCCCGTTTTCAAAAATAAGCCTGACATTAGCAATGTCCGTTTTGTCGGTAATTACAGGCAAACCCACCGCATGGATCTCTTTCACCTCTGACGGGACAATATGGAGAATGATGTCCAGATCGTGGATCATCAGGTCAAGTACCACATCAACGTCAAGCCCCCTTTTTGTGAAAAGGTTCATGCGATGAGACTCAATAAAGACGGGGCTGTTCAACATACGCTCCATCTTAACAATGGCCGGATTAAAGCGTTCTATTAGACCCACCTGCAGTACCAGATCCCGCTGCCTGGCCATGCTGATCAGGGTATCAGCCTCGCTGAGGTCATAAGTGATAGGCTTCTCGATAAGCATGTGAATCCCTTTTTTCAAGATATCCTTGGCCACCTCAAAATGCATCTCAGTGGTCACTGCCAGGCTCACTGCGTCCACCCTGTCCAAGATATCCCGGTGATCCCCATAGGCCTTTGTATTGTAACGCTGTGCTATCTCATTGACGCGATCAGCATCCACATCCACCACACCGACGAGTTCCACCCCCGGAATACCCTTGTATTTTTGTACATGGTATTCCCCAAGGTGTCCCACCCCAATAACTGCGACTCTAAATTTATTCTGTTTCATTTGGTTTATCCTGCTTCAGTAAAAGCCCTAAGACATACTGATGGAAATCATGGAGATATTCTCCCTGTCAGCTTCTGCTATCATCTCTTTCTTATCAAACAGCAGGGTATAACCTGCCTCAACGGCCAGGACCGCGCCTTTCACCTTGGACATCACCTTAATAGTTTCGAGACCCACACAAGGCACGTCAAATCTGAGGTCCTGATTTGGTTTACTCACCTTCACCACAATGGCCTTTTCCCTCGCTAATCTCCCACCCCTTAGGATAGTAGCGTCGGTGCCATCAATCGCTTCAAGGGCCAGAACCGTCTTTTTCCTTACGACTACAGACTGTCCGATATCCAAACGCCCCAATTCTTTGGCCACCTTCCATCCGAAATCCACATCTTCCCTTTCGGCCTTAGTCGGTCTCCTTGCCGTAAGACATCCCTCTGGCGCTATCAACTCAGGCAAAAAACGGATGGAACTTATAATCTCTACACCTTCCTTGGCCAATTCCTTTGTCACGGCTCTTAAGATATCATCATCATGAAAAATGGCAAGTCTTGACAAGATTGCAAGGCCTTTAAGATCAGGTCTTATGTTTTCGAACATCCGTTTCTTGGTGATAGTCCCTGCCATCAGGGCATTTCTGACGCCATTTTTCTTGAAAGCCTTAATCAAGTGCCCCAACTGCCCTAATTTTATCCAGACAATCTCATCGACCTTGTCTGACAATAAAGGCTCGGTCTCATCATGGTGCGCCACGGCCACAATTCGCACACCCTGTTTTCTCGCAGCGTCTGCTATTAGCAGGGGAAACTGCCCGCCCCCAGCAATCATGCCAATTGTTTCGCCGTTCTCACTAATCATTTATTTTAATACCGTATAGGACGCAGATAAACGCAGAGGTTCAGGATCAGGATGGTGTGTGTGCCGAAATCATCTATGCCTCAAT
>JAOZQV010000032.1:5467-15981 GCA_029932035.1 Deltaproteobacteria bacterium
AAAAGTTTCGTCTTGATCTAGTATTGCGAATGCTATAAATAAACACATGCCAGTCTTGGAGTAAATCAACAAGCATCAATCATCAATCACCTAAGTATGCCTCTCTTTGACTTACCAAGAAAATCTAAAAGCATCTCCAGTTCGGGGATGAGTTCAAGCTCCTGCCTTACCTGAGCTATTCCATCGCTTAGGTTCCTGTTTTTTCGCCAGAGGATGCTGTATGCCTTTTTCAGCACGTCGATAGTCTCTTGTGAGAATCCTCTCCGAATCATCCCCTTTTGATTAATGCCATATAGCTTGGCCCTTGGGCCTGCCGTAATCATAAAGGGGGGCACATCCCTGTCAATCCCTGCTTTGGCTCCAAGATAGGCATGGGCGCCTATCCGGACGAACTGCTGAACAGCTAAAAAAGCGCCCAAAATGGCATATTCTCCAATCTGCGTGTGACCTCCCAATGTAGCCCCATTGGTCAGGATGACACCATCCTCGAGATGGCAGTCATGGGCAACATGCGCATAGGCCATGAGGTAGTTGTTATTGCATATCACCGTCTCCCAGTCCTCTTTTGTGGTGGCCCGGTTTATGGTAACATATTCCCTCACTATGTTGTTATCACCCATTATCAAACGCGTGTCTTCGTTATTATAACCTGTGTCCTGTGGTGGTGTGCCTATGGAGGAAAATGGATATATTCTGTTTTTTTCTCCCATACGGGTATGACTCTCAATGACCACATGAGGCCCTATCACTGTATCACGCCCGATAATAACATCTTCCCCCACGGTACTATAGGGGCCTATCTTAACTCCGGCAGCGAGTTCAGCGTTCGAACTGATCACTGCCGAAGGATGGATTTCTACATTATTAGTCATCAATCCAATCATCCTATGACAGCCACGAGATTCGCTTCAGCAACCAGATCACCGTCCACAAAGGCCTTCCCTGCCATCTTCCATATCCTGGATCCTGTTCTTAAAGCTTCAGCTTCGAATCTGAGTTGGTCGCCCGGGACAACCGGCTTTCTGAATTTGACCTTATCCATAGAAACAAAAAAGATTTCACCCAACTCTCCCCGCTCCATTACATTCGGGATTGATAAGCGGGCGAGCACACCCCCTACCTGCGCCATCGCCTCAATGATGAGCACCCCAGGCATTATCGGGTTGCCCGGGAAATGGCCTTGAAAAAAGGGTTCATTTGCCGTCACGTTTTTTATCCCGACCACCCTTTTGCCCGTCTCCATTTCAATGATCTTGTCAACTAACAAGAAAGGGTAGCGGTGGGGAAGAATCCTTATGATGTCTTCATATTTCAAGGGAAGATCCATAATTAAACCTCATCCTTATCTAATTTCTTCTCTATTTCCTCCATCTTTTTTTCAAGATCTCTGACACGCTGTTTAAATTCGGGAAGCCGTTTTGTCAAACTGGAAACCTTAAGGTGGAGGCGATGGGAAATGGCTGGAGTTCCTGAAACAACATCTCCGGGAGGGATCGATTTCATAAGACCGGATTGCGCGGCAATCATAGCCCTGTCCCCAATCTCAATATGATCAATGGTGCCGACCTGCCCCCCGATAATAACCTCCCGTCCGATATGGCAGCTCCCGGAGATCCCTGCCTGAGCGACTATGATTGAATCCTCTCCAATGACCACATTATGGGCAACTTGCACCAGGTTGTCAATTTTTGTCCCCCTTTTTATCCATGTCTTCCCTAATGCAGCACGGTCTATGCAGTTGTTAGCGCCGATCTCCACCTGATCATCGATCTGAACTATACCAGTCTGGGGAATCTTTACTGAAGAAGCGCCATCCCTGACAAAACCGAACCCATCGTCCCCTATGACAGTACCTGAATGGATAATTACATCGTTTCCGATCAGGCAATCTCGCAGAATGGTTACGTTAGGATATATTAAGCTTCTCTTTCCAATCTTTACTCCTTCGCCTATGAACACCCCGGGGAAGATAGTTGTCTCGTCCCCAATCTCCGCGCCTTCACCGACATACACCAATGGGTAAATCGACACGTCTTTTCCGATCAGGCTGTTTTCATGGATGACGGCCTTCTGACTTACCCCCGGATGCCTCGACAACAGAGGGGCAAAAACAGCCGCTACCTTAGCATATGATAATTCAGGGTTGGAGACCACCACCTGGGCACCTTTAAAAGAACGGTCACCCCGGGAAATCAATATGGCGCCGGCCTTGGTTTTCTTGAGGCCTTCACTGTACCGCCGGTCAGCAAAAAAAGAGATCTCTGAGGGACCTGCTTCATGCAAAGAGTTGATGCCCGTAATAATAAGACCCACGTCTCCGAGAACCTCTCCCCCCACAATTTCCGCAATTTTCTCAAGTGCTATTTCCAAAACCCGCCTACTCCTATTTCTATTTCTTGTCGTATGCCTCTGTGACCTGCTTCGTGATATCTATGGCATCATCAGAATAGATAAGCCCCATTGTGCCCACCTCCAGGATGATGGTGTAGCTCTCCTTTTGTGCAATTTTTTCCACGACTTTTTCTATTTCTTTCCCAACTTTTCTCGTTGCCTCAAACTCAGCGTCTTTCATCTCCTGAGTGACTTCGCCATACATATACTTATAATGCCGGGTCCTTTTTCCCAATTCCATCTCCTTGTCTTCTTTGGCATCAAGGCTCAACATCATGCTCTGTTTCCGCAACTCCTCTTCGATTTTTGCTATCTGGGCCCTCTCCCCATCCAACTTCATTTGAAGGGCATTGAACCTCACCTTCAACCCCTCCCTGACTTTCTGAAACTTTACAGAATTCTGTTGAAGTTCCTTCATATCAAGTACTCCAATCTTGACGCCTCCTGCCCAAACAATCTTGTTTTGCAGACAAAAAAGTAACGAAATACAGAAAAACAATAGACTAATCTTTTTCATTTCTACCCCCTCCTTACGATTGAATATTAAATATTGATAAAGCTACAACCCCTTGGTACCTATATTTCGAAATTCCGTCATGTTTGCGTAGGATTTATGCCACAGCCAAATTGAATATTTTGTGGAATTCTATCGCTTTTATTAGATAATGACAGAGCGAAGCGACTTCCGCAAATAGTCAATATTCAATAGTCAATATTCAATTTGGTTCCGGCTTCGCCGGGTTAGGATTGTTCATTGAAAAAAAGGAAAACTCAGAACTCCTAACCCGTAACTCGCAACCCGGAACCCGCTCGCCTAAAGCATACCACCTACGCTAAATTCCCACTTACCGGGTGATTCATCCCCCTGTCTATCCAGTTTAAAACCATACTCCAGACGAAGTGGCCCGATCGGCGAATACCATCTGACACCGGCTCCGGCAGATTTTTTGATTCCGCTAAAGGTCCAGCTCTGAGAATCGTCAAAGACATTACCGGCATCAAAAAACACAAGACCAACCACTCCTTGTTCCGTGAGCACAGGAAAACGGTATTCCACATTAAAACACATCATCTTAGTGCCACCTATCAGGTATCCGTTCTCGTCGCGCGGAGAGATGGTCTCATAATCATAACCACGGACCGTGTTGATACCACCTAAGAAGAATTTTTGGAACACAGAGAGCTTGCCGTTGTCTTTGATATAGCCTGCTCGCCCCTGCAGCATAAAGACAGTCTCCCAGAACATGGGGAAAAACCATGTCGTTCGGCCCCGGTATTTGTTAAACTTTTCATCCCCGCCCAGTCCCGCATATTGAAATGATAGTTCGTTGATCGATCCTTTCGTGGTATTCCAGAGTTTATCTCTGCTGTCCCGCTTTACTAAAAGTGTCACACTGCTGGTTATGTTTCGACCTTTCATGTCGTACATCGGTCCCTCGGTCGCCTTAACATCATAAATTCGAGAATTGTCAAAATCATATCTTGCCAGTATCCTGGTGTAGTCATCAATGATATCGAGAGGATATCCGAAGTTGATAGCGGTTCCCATTGCGTCTCTGGAGTAGTCGCTGTAGTCCTGATCCCAAGTATAGAGATCAGCGCCGAAAGAGATGCGCGTATCAAAGAGCCATGGTTCAAAAAACCTTATATCAAATTCCGTGTTTTTCCCGCCAATTCTGGCGCTGGCCGAGAGCCTTTGTCCGTACCCTAAGAAATTCTCATCCGCTATCTGAAACGTAACAAAGGCCGAATACGCAGAGCTGTACCCTGCGCCTACGCTGAAGGTACGAGTCCCTTTCTCTTTTACTTTGACATCCAACCTCATCAGGTCGTCGCTGCTTCCCTTTTTTGTCTCTATCTGCACATCCTCAAAAAAGCCAAGCCGGTTAAGGTTTGCGCTGCTTCGTTTCAGATTTCTGCCACTAAAATATTCCCCTTCTATGACCTTCAATTCACGTCTAATGACCTTATCTCTTGTCACCGTGTTCCCTGAGATAGCAATCCTTTCAAAACGAACTTTTGCTCCTTTAGAGATATCATAAGTAATAGAGGCAAGATGTTTCTCGTTGTCCTCTTTGACTATCGGCCTGACCTCTGCATAGGCGTAGCCGTGATCCGCATATACATCTCTCAAGGCTAAGATATCGCTCCGAACGATCTCTCGATTAAAAACCTTTTCCTTATCGATACGGACTTTCTTGAGGAGCTTGTCCGCAGGTTCTATTAGAGTACCCTCGACCGCAACCTTACCGACCCCATATTGATGCCCCTCAATAATATCAATGGTAACAACAAGGCCTTTGAGCTTATCATCATAGGTGACCTTCGGCTCGCCCACTTTCGCCTTGATAAAACCATGGTTGTGATAAAATGAATTTATCTTGTGAGCATCAAATTCAAGCTTCCTTCTCTCTAAGATTCCGGCCTTGGTAATCCACGAAAGAAACCACCACTCACTGGTTTCCATAATGTCCTTGAGCTGATCAGCATCAAAATGTTTATTCCCTACAAATTGAATCTTTTCGATATACACCTTATCATGCTCATCGATTTTGTATTTCAGCATCACCTCGTTATTGGGAAGCGGTTCGGTCTTTTCTTCTATTTCAGCGTTGTAGTAGCCTTTTTCCCGGTAAAGCTCCTTGAGACGATTAATACTCTGTCTGATTTCGTTGTTATCTAAGATGGAATAGAGGTTTATCCCCAAATCCTTTTTCAAGTCATCGTCATCAATCTCATCATTTCCCTCAAATACGATCTTGCCAACAGAAGGTTTCTCGGTCACGTGAAAGGTAACAATCTTTCCCGAAGGACCATCCTCGGTCTCTGTCTTGACGTCCTTAAAAAAACCCATCTTGTAAATATCGCGCAGGTCTTTATCAAGTTTATCGTAATTAAGTCTATTCCCTGCCTTGGTGTTTGCCACAGCAAGAATCGCCGCTTTTTCTATGCGTCGATTCCCCGCCACATGCACCGAATCTATCTGTGGCACACCCATAACCCGATCATAGACATTAACAGCAAGTCGCTTCACTGTATCCGTGAGTTCGTCAATATCCCCAGAAACCAAAAAAATAAAAAAAGGTGGTCTCTTTTGGGATACATCGATCACTTTCAGGTCTATACTCGCCTTGTTTCCGATCTGAGTAAGACTGCCCGCGACTATCCAATCAGCCTTGAGTTCTGTCCCTAATGAGATGAGTTCTGTCGCTTCCATGGACGAGGCAAAGGTGATGGGGTGACTGTTAATCCTTTCAGGGCTGATCATCTCAAAGCCCCTCTGTTCCAGTCGAGAAGAGAGCATTTTCTGCAGGCCTAACTGGAGATGATCAAGATGTTTCCGGGCGTTAATCTTAAAGGGTAAGATTGCCATCGTCTCCTTCTTTTCGGCCGCGGGTATCTCAGGCACAAAAAAGGCAAACAAAATCAGGAGCAGCATTGTCCTGGATAAAATCCTGTCTGCCCTGAAGCGCATAGCGCATGGGGCACAGCGTTTTCTGCTTTGCGCTCTGCGCTCTGCGCTCTGCGCATACCCCGTGGAATTTCTCTCTTTTCGCTTTGCGCTCTGCGCTCTGTGTACTATTTTACCGTATCCGCCCATCTATAAGCTCCATTTTTTCAGACATTTTTTCCGCCAATCGCTGGTTGTGGGTGGCAACTACCATGGCAACGCCTTCGTCCCGGTTGAGTTGAAGAAGGAGATCAGCAATTTCCTGGCCGGTTAACCAGTCAAGATTTCCTGTGGGTTCATCTCCCAATATCAATTTTGGGCTCATTATTAGAGCCCTTGCTATTGCCACACGTTGCTGCTCCCCTCCGGAAAGCTCGCCCGCACGGTGAGTCATACGTCTCTCAAGCCCCACCTTTACAAGCACCTCTCTTGCCATTCTCGCCGCCGTTTTCTTTGAATGCCTCGCAATCAAGGCGGGCATCATGGTGTTTTCCAGTGCATTCAATTCAGGCAGGAGGTGATGAAACTGGAATACAAAACCTATTTCCCTGTTTCTAAGTCGGGCAAGTCTCCCCTCATCCATTTGATACATATTGAATTCGCGGAATTTAACAAACCCTTTAGAGGGCGGATCGAGGCTCCCCATGATATTGAGCAGTGTCGATTTCCCAACCCCGGACGCCCCCATAACTGCAAGGCTGTCGCCGGAATTAACCACAAGACTAACGCCCTTCAAGACTTCAATAACATCCCCATGATGAAGAAAGGACTTAAATACATTCTCAAGACTCAACATAGGGGCCTCGGGATCGACCCTGGTTCTTTCGTTATTCATACCTGAAAGACTCCACCGGATTCAATCTTGAGGCATGCCAGGATGGGTAAAGGGTGGCCAAAAACGATATTACCACTGCTGCTGCGGCAACAAATGACACATCCGCAACCTCCACCTGAACCGGCAGCGTGGATATATAGTAAACATCTGCGGGGAGATTGATGAATTTATACTTCGCAAGCAACTGACATAGCCCCAGACCAGAGACAAGACCGGCGAATGTGCCGACAACCCCCACGAGGAGCCCCTGAAACATAAAAATCGTCATGATGCTCCTGGCAGAGGCCCCCATTGCCCTCAGGATTGCAACATCCCTCGTCTTTTCCATAACCACCATTACCAAGGTGCTGATAATATTCAGCGCCCCAACAAGGACTATCATGGTTAAAATGACAAACATAGTGAGTTTTTCAAGCTTGAGCGCAGAGAAAAGGCTCCTGTTCATGACCTTCCAGTCTTTGGTCCAGAATGGATAACCAAGGACTTTCTGGACTTTTCTTGATATCTTGTCTGACTTATAGACGTCTTCCACCCTGACCTCGAGGCCCGTTACCTTGTCCCCTAACGCCAAGAAGTCCTGGGCCTCTTTTAAGGAAATATAGATCATGGAGGCATCGTACTCGTACATGCCTGAATTAAAAATGGCTGCGACCTTGAACCTTCGCGTGTTAGGGGTCCTCCCCAAGGGGGTCAGTTTTCCCTCCGGGGAAATCACGGTTATCACACTTCCGGGATGTGCCCCTATCTGCTTGGCAAGCTCACCTCCAATGATAATGGGCGGTATCCCGTCGACCTTCTCTCCAAGGGAAGTGATGGATCCATCCTTGATCATGTTTTTGAAGGTTACAACCGCGCCCGCGCTTTCAGGATCAACACCTCTCAGGATAGCGCCGGATACGGCCCCCGAGTTGTTGATCATAACCTGCGTGTAGATGAAAGGGGTTGAGACAATCACACCCTCCACGTTGTCAACTTTTTCGGCGGCTTCCTGGTAATCGCTGAAAGGCCCGGTGAGACTCAGGACTAAGAGATGGGAGTTTACCCCCAATATCTTGGACATCAAGTCCGCCCTAAAACCATTCATCACAGAAAGGACAACAATAAGCGCCATCACACCCACCATTACGCCTAAGACTGAGATTACCGTAATAACAGATATAAAGCGCTGTTTTCGCTTGGCCTTGAGGTATTTCATACCGAGAAACAGTTCGAACATATCATCCTTAAATTTAGGAATTGCGAATTCAATCCCTAAATCCCTACATCCCTACATCTGCGTTTTCGCTCTCATCTGGGGAAACAGTATAACATCCCTTATGGATGGTGAGTCGGTCAGGAGCATAACAACCCTGTCAATCCCTATCCCTTCTCCTGCCGTTGGCGGCATCCCGTACTCTAAGGCGGTTACATAGTCTTTATCCATAAACTGTGCCTCTTTATCCCCTGCGTCCCTTAACGCCACCTGATTCTCGAATCTCTCTCTTTGATCTGCGGGGTCATTTAATTCATTAAACGCGTTCGCTATCTCTCGCCCGCCGATAAAGAGTTCAAAACGATCAACGATGTCGGGGTTTTGTTCATTGCGCCTTGAAAGTGGAGAGACTTCCGTTGGGTAACCGGTGATAAAGGTTGGATTGATCAGCAGGGGCTCCACAAGGTGGTCGAACAGTTTTGTAAGAATCTGTCCATGACTCTCCTTGGCAGAAAAAGCAATTTCACATTCAGAGGCAAAAGCAGCGGCGTTCTCCTTAGCCTGGAAGATTTCATCCTTAACACCCCCCAAATCCCTCAAGGCATCAAAAAGAGAAATCTTTGTCCAGGGCGGGGCAAAATCAATGGTCTTGCCCTGATATTCGATTACGCTTTGACCAAACATCTTATTGAGAAGATGGTTGAAGAGTTCTTCTGTCAGGGTCATAAGATCTTCATAGGTGGCGTAGGCCATGTAGAATTCCAGCATGGTAAACTCCGGGTTATGTTTTATGGAGATACCTTCGTTCCTGAAATTCCGGTTGATTTCAAAAACCCTCTCTAACCCGCCAACCACGAGTCTCTTGAGATAAAGTTCAGGGGCTACTCTCAGGAAGAGATCCATTCCGAGGGTATTGTGGTAGGTCTTAAAGGGCCTTGCCGTTGCTCCCCCCGGTATCGATTGCATCATCGGAGTCTCTACTTCGAGGAAGTCCTTTTCAACAAAAAATTCTCTTATTTCCTGGATAATGCGGCTTCTAAGTACAAAGACCTCTTTTACCGAATCGTTCATTATCAGATCGAGGTAGCGCTGCCGGTACCTGGTCTCCACGTCGGTCAGACCATGCCATTTCTCCGGCAACGACTTCATCGACTTTGACAGGAGTGAGAGGTCTTCTGCTAAGAGGGTCAGCTCACCTGTCCTGGTCTTAAAAAACCGACCCCTGATCCCAATAAAATCCCCAATGTCCATCAGCTTGAACATGCTGAATTTATCAGGGGGAATTCTATCTTTTCTAATGTAGGCCTGAATGCGACCCGTCCTGTCCTTAATGTGAATAAATGAAGCCTTTCCGAAATCCCGTCGCGCCATGATCCTGCCAGCCATGGCATAGGAGTCGCTTTCCTGCTCAAGGGTATCTTCATCCATCTCGCCAAAACGATCTATTGCCTCTGATGATGTGATATCGATCTTATAACCGGCGGGGTAGAGGTTAACACCCTCTGCCTGGAGTTTTTCCGCCTTATTCTGTCTCTCTTCTATAATTGAGCTTGTTTTACCTACAGCCATAATAAACCCGTTCCAATAGAGGATTTCACTTTAAAGAGTTATCTCTCAGTAAATTAAACTTATTTTCATAATCCAATTAATTCATATAGTCAAGATGAAAGCTCGTAGAACAGCAATCTAAAATCTGCGATAAGCATTCTTGTAGCCGTTGACACACCCGCCCTACCCTTCTATACTCTCACAATATATGAAACCTGAAAAATACCAACAGTTGGACCGGATGTTTAATCCTCGAGGATTCGCGTTATTTGGAGGAATCAGTACGCCCATTTCATTTGGTCAACTGATCCTGTTAAGCCAGATCCGGTACGGTTTTAAAGGTCGACTTTATCCGATCTCGCCAGGAGGCGGGGAGATTGCCGGGTTGAAGATCTATAAGAGCCTTGATGAGGTGAAAGGACCGGTTGACTTAGCCTCGGTCTCGGTTCCCGCCAGGGCCGTGCCAGGGATTTTGAGAGACTGCCTGAAGAATGGCGTGGCAGGAGCTCAGATCCATTCTTCCGGTTTTGTTGAGACAGGCGAGGAGGAGGGGATAGCCCTCGAGTCTGAGATTCTAAGGATTGCGGCAAATGGCATCAGGGTGGTGGGCCCTAACTGTTTCGGAATTCATAATCCACGTGGCGGGATAACCCTCCTTCCCGGCTTTGATTTTTCCCGGGAGCCCGGCCCTGTGGCCATGATCTCCCAGAGCGGTGGGGTTGCCACTGATTTCGGACATGAGGCCCCTCCCTTAGGCCTTGGCCTGAGCAAGATCATCTCTTTTGGCAACGGTTGCGATCTGGAGGCTGCAGAACTCCTTGAATACTTGGCTGAAGACCCGGAGACCGATTATATAGCTGCCTATCTTGAAGGGATACGTAATGGCCGGAGGTTTTTGGATATCCTCAGGCGAGTGACCCTCAAAAAACCCGTGGTCATCTGGAAGGGCGGTCTTACCCCTTTGGGGGGCAAGGCGGCCCTTGGTCACACAGGATCCATGGGGGGAGAGACCAGGGTTTGGAACGGGGCCCTGGC
This sequence comes from Deltaproteobacteria bacterium, assembly GCA_029932035.1. Classification (GTDB taxonomy): domain Bacteria; phylum Desulfobacterota; class DSM-4660; order Desulfatiglandales; family Desulfatiglandaceae; genus Desulfacyla. The sequence goes on from JAOZQV010000032.1 coordinate 15,920, forward strand.
CCAGGCAGGCGCAGCCTCTGTACAGGGTCTCGATGAAATGTTAGACACACTCGTTGCCCTCA
>JAOZQV010000033.1 GCA_029932035.1 Deltaproteobacteria bacterium
ACTCAACAGATAGATTATGATCAGGTGCGAACGTTAGCCAAGAAGCACCGGCCCAGGATTATTATTGCCGGCGCCAGCGCCTATCCAAGACTCATCGATTTTTCAGTATTCGCAGATATTGCCCATGAAAATGGGGCATATCTCATGGCCGATATGGCACATATTGCAGGATTGGTTGCGGTTGGCCTACACCCCTCTCCTGTTGGAAACGCCGATTTCATAACCTCCACCACTCACAAGACCCTAAGAGGCCCGAGAGGCGGCTTCATCTTGTCATCCGAAGAGTATTCGGGGAAATTGGACAAGGGGGTTTTTCCCGGCACGCAGGGGGGACCGCTTATGCATATTATTGCGGCCAAGGCCGTTGCTTTTGGAGAAGCGCTTGGTCCCGAATTTGCCGATTACCAGAAGCAGGTGCTTGTTAACGCAAGGGCGCTTGCAGATGAGATCCTCGGCTACGGTTTTGATCTGGTTTCGGGAGGAACAGATAACCATTTGATCTTGATTGACCTGACCACAAAAGGCATAACCGGTCTTGATGCAGAGCGTCTCCTTGGGAACGCGGGTATTGTTGCAAACAAAAATAGCATTCCCTTTGACAAGAGGGGCCCCAAGGTAACGAGTGGCCTTAGATTAGGCACGCCTGCCCTGACAACACGCGGGATGAAAGAGGCTGAGTTAAAACAGATAGCGGCATTAATCAGAGACATATTGGAAAACCCGGATTCTGACGACACCCTAAAACGAACCAGGGGCGATGTTGCCGACCTCTGTGACAGTTTCCCTATCTATCTTTAGAACTGAAGTGTCTAAAGTGAGCTAAAGTTAAAGGAACTCCCAGATATTGAGGGAAATTTCTAAAGTTTTACAAGAACAGATTGCTGCTACTTGGCTATGGCTAAGAATGGTAAACGATTTTTCATGAATATAACCCTCTAAGTTTTTTTCTCCCGCTTTTGAATTGGACCCACTTTAGGCACTTTAGTTCACTTTTAACTTTAGGCGCTTAACTCTTATGCCCAGACCCTCCTGGAACGAATACTTTATCTCTATAACCAAGATGGTGGCCAATAGATCCACATGTTTACGGCGTCACGTGGGCGCTGTTCTCGTGAAAGAAAAAAGAATTCTGGCTACCGGTTATAACGGAGCGCCTGCAGGGCTAAAACACTGCGAAGAAGTCGGTTGCCTCCGAGAGAAGGCTTTTATTCCTTCCGGTACGAGACATGAACTTTGCCGGGGACTGCACGCAGAGCAAAACGCCATTATTCAGGCAGCCTATCACGGTATCCCTATTGGAGGATCGACACTTTATTGCACAAACAAGCCCTGCGTCATATGCACAAAAATGCTTATAAATGCAGGTATTACGAATGTTTTCTATATCGATGGTTACAATGATCCTTTAGCTGATGAAATGTTGGCTGAGGCAGGTATCGAGATTGTGAGGTACGCCCTATGATATGTCCATATTGCACTAAGATTGACAACAAGGTGATTGATTCCAGGCTAAGCAAGGATGCGAGGACTATTAGACGGAGACGAGAGTGCATTGGGTGCGGAAGAAGATTCACCACCTACGAAAAATTAGAAGATATTCTCCCGATGGTGGTCAAAAAAGATGGGAGACGCGAGCCATTCAGTCGAGAGAAGATCATAGGCGGAATTCGCAATGCGTGCCAGAAGCTACCGGTAAGCGAGGCCAAGATACAGGAATTTGCAGACTCCCTTGAGTCCTATTTCCAGGATTTAGGTAAAAAGGAGATAGGCAGCCCAGAGATCGGGGAAAGGGTCATAAGTAAACTAAAGGAATGGGACGAAGTAGCCTATGTCCGGTTCGCATCTGTATATAGACAATTCAAGGATATCAATGAGTTCATGTCAGAACTGGAAGAGATACTTAAGGCCAGGCAGGAAAAAGAGGATAGTTAGGAAACGGATTGAATGACATCGATGTTAAATTCATGAAGCAGGCCTTGCGGGAGGCACGGAAGGGTCTGGGCCGAACATCGCCAAATCCTGCTGTTGGGGCGGTGATTGTTAGAAGGGGAGAGGTAGTCGCGAGGGGCTATCACAGAAGGGCAGGGCTCCCACATGCAGAGGTTGAGGCCTTGAACAAATTAGGTGAAATCTCTCCTCGTGACAGCCTCTATGTGACATTAGAACCCTGCAATCATTCTGGAAGAACACCTCCCTGCACCCACGCCATTTTGGAAAGCGGGATCAAGAGAGTGGTAATAGGCATGAAAGATCCCAACCCGATGGTTGCAGGGGGTGGCTGTGAATTCTTGAAGGAGCATGGCATAGAGGTTGTCGCTAATGTCCTGGAGACAGAATGTCTCAAGCTCAACGAAGATTTCTTGAAATTTGTCGCATTGGGGCGACCCTTTGTAATTGCCAAGTCGGCGTTGACCATGGATGGATGGATTGCCACGTCCTCCGGTCACTCCCAATGGATTACAAACGATAAATCAAGGCAGTTTGTTCACCGATTGAGAGACCGGGTAGATGCTGTGATGGTGGGGATTGGAACGGTCCTTGCGGATGATCCCTCTTTGACTGCCCGCCTTCCAAAGGGAAAGGGAAGAGATCCCCTGCGCGTTATCGTTGACACACACCTCAGGACCCCTGTCAATTCAAAGGTCATAAATCATCATTCCGCCGCTGACACCCTGATTGTAATTTGTGAAGATGCAGGGTTGGAAGATCATGAGAAATTTCGGGCTAAGGGTGTATCTACGCTTGTATGCCCTACCAGGGCCGGTGAGATAGACTTGGCAGTCTTGATGTCCAAATTAGGAGAGATGTCCATTACGAGTCTGTTAGTGGAAGGGGGCGCGTCCATCACAGGGAGCATGCTTCGGGAGAGGCTTATCGATAAGCTCTATATCTTCAAGGCGCCGAAACTCCTTGGAGGCGATGACGGCATCCCGATGGCCGCCGGTCCCGGCCCCAAAAGAATGGATGAATGTGTGATCTTGAAAGAGATCAAAGTCAGGCGATTTGGAGACGATATCCTGATAAGGGGGTATCCGGTCTATCAGGAACGCTTGAGATAAGCCGTTAGTAGCCGTTCACGGTTACACCGTTTATATATCGGGAAGGTTTCCAATAATTCGCTCCCATAGATCCGAGAGGACCGGACCTGCCTGCCGGGATGCGTCGATTATATCTTCAACGGAAGTCTTTCCCATACAGTCAGGAAGATTCATGTTGGTGATGACAACAATGGCTAAAATTTTGAGGCCGCAATGAACGCCCACAATGGCCTGTGAAACAGTGGACATGCCGACCGCATCAGCGCCTATCATCCTCAAGAACCGTGTTTCCGCAGGTGTCTCGAGAGAAGGCCCCAAAACACCCACATATACGCCCTGCCGGATCATAATTCCTATGTGAACAGCCTCTTTTCTGGCAAGCCTGATCAAGTCGAGGGGATATGCCTGACTCATGTCAGGAAAGCTGGGGCCAGATTTATCTAACTTGTGTCCTATCAATGGGTTTGATCCTTTCAGGTTGATGTGGTCGGTTAGAATCATAAGGTCCCCTCGTTCAAACTGAGGATTCAGACCACCAGCCGCGCTTGACATCAAAAGATATTTTACCCCAAGCTCTGCCATTACCCTCACAGGGAACGTGACTTCTTGAGGCGAATAACCCTCGTAGAGATGAAAACGTCCTTCCATGGCGATTACCGATCTACCTGCTATATTGCCAGATGCTAACATCCCTTTGTGTCCTTCAACAGTTGATCTGGGAAAATTGGGTATTTCTTCATATGGTAGGCGGAAGTCAGCGTTGATCCTTTCTGTGAGGGCCCCAAGGCCAGTTCCAGTGATCATCCCTATTATGGGTGGCTCCTTTAGCCTTGACTTCAAAAAATCTACGGCCTCTCTTATTTTCTCAAGCATCAGTTGCCCCCTTTTTCAGTCCCGCCTGAGGCGAGACTCAACTATTTAACCAGGCTTCTGTTTAGGTCAACAGCGCCCAAAAGTCAACGAATTCCAAGAGGCTGGAACCCCTTTATGGCTTTAACGGCACAATCAGTGTAGTAAATGCCACACCGAGCATTTCATTGCCATTTTTTTCCTGATCGTAAATCCCCAATAAAATCAAAAGGTTTTGAATTTGGCGCCTTTTGGCATAAAAAATGCTTAGGGCAAAATATGCTCTTTCCTGCTGGGAGTGGTAAACCCAAGAAGTTACTTGACAAATACTTAATCGATAACTAAGTTCTCCGAACTTTATATATTAGGAGCTAAATAATGGACGAAGATTCATTCACAAGGCTGTTTCCAGCCAAAATATTCTGTTTAACCCTCACCTTTGCATTTATCGTTGTTCTACATGCATTTAGTGCCTTTGCAGGGGAAAACACTGAACATCAGCCCTTAAATGAGCAGGTGAAGGAAAATAGGAGTGAGAATGTCGTGGTTTCACCGGCGTTAGGAAAAAAATCAGAGCCGTTTCACCCCATTATCCTTAGAGCGGCAAACCGCCATGAGGTAGATCCAGCCCTTGTCAAGGCGGTTATTATGGTCGAATCGAGATATAATCCTCATGCCATTTCCAAGCAGGGCGCAAGGGGGCTTATGCAGTTGATGCCCAGAACCGCACGATCATTAGGTGTAGTGGACAGCTTTAACCCGGAGCATAATGTTAACGGTGGCGTTAAATACCTCAAACAGCTTTTAGATGAGTTTGATGACAACCTCAAGTTCGCCTTAGCCGCCTATAACGCTGGAAGCAGCAAGGTAAGACGATATAGAGGGATCCCTCCCATAAAGGCTACCCAGTATTACGTAAACAGGGTTTTTGAGTATTATCAATACTACAAAAACGAATCAGTTCGGGAAACAGACGACGTGTAGGCTGGGTCGTTGTATTATCTGCCCAGTTCTTATTCCCTTTCAGGATTACACTTCAATCTCCCCTTTATCCCCACTCTCTGTTCTTTTGACCTTGACCTGCCTCTACACTCTAATATAAGTATACCCCGATGTTGCATGAGGACTAAACCGGGCGGAGATCATATTCGGTTGTCCGGGTGCGAAGTCCAACGATTGATCCCACCGCACCTTTCCTCCAAAGTGAACTGCTAATGGAGCCTCAACGTTAAGGTATCACGCTGCCACGGAAAGGCAGATAGATTTTTTCAACATCGGGGTACACGTCAAAATTGACTCAAGAAGGGGTTTTATGAAAACCGATCTGCATATTCACTCTAAGGACTGCTCTGACGGCAAGTTAACCTTGGCCAAAATATTTGAGGAAGCCCATTCAAGAAACATAGGGCTGATTTCCATAACGGATCATGATAATATTGACTGTCAGGAACCGGCAGAAAGGCTGGCTTCCCAATATGGTATCGGCTATCTTTCAGGGGTAGAATTAAACATCTCTTTTTCGCATCCCAGATATAAAGACGGCAAGCTGGTATCACTCGATCTCTTGGGTTATCAATATGACATCCACGACCCGCCACTTACCCGGAAAATTCGGAAGCTAAAGGAGCACCGCCGACTTCGTGCTGAAGAAATCCTTGAAAAAATAAACAGGGAACTCAGGATCGAACATATAGATCCATTTACCCATAAAGACCTTGAGGCCATAGAAGAAACCGTTGACGGTGCTTTTGGCAGGCCTCATATCGCCAACTATATGGTCAAAAGAGGGATAGTTAATACCAGGCAGGAGGCCTTTGATAGATACCTGGTAAAGTGCAATGTGCCCAAGATGCCTCTCTCACTTGAAGAAGCATCAACCTTGATCCGTGGGGCAGGGGGAAAATTGATGCTCGCCCACGGCAATGACCCCAACGGAACTTCCCTGGCCTCCCTGACTGTATCTATTGAGGAGCAGTGCCGCATCATCAAAAAATCCATGCTTCCTTTTCTGGACGGCATAGAGTGCTGGCATTCAAGACATACCTCTGAGACTGTTTCGGCTTATCTTGCCTTTGCTAAGGATGAAGGACTGATGGTAACGGGTGGATCTGACTGTCATCAGGATCCCATTATCATGGGCACAGTTCATGTGCCTTCATATGTGGCCGGACAGTTTAATCTGAGAGAGGATAGAAATAAGCAATGAGCAATATTATTGAAGATCTTCAGAATCCTGTGGCCCTTCCTGATAAAACAGGAGGTGTAACCGTAGTTCAGACCCATATCTCCATTGTATTTGTGGCAGATGAGTTTGTTTATAAGGTCAAAAAGCCAGTTAATTTTGGGTTCTTAGACTTCTCTACCCTTGAAAAAAGAGAATATTATTGCCACCGAGAGGTAGAACTGAACAGGAGACTCAGCAAGGGGATTTACTTAGACGTACTCCCTATCATAATGGGTGAGGGAAAATACTCTTTGAGAGGAATTTCGGGGGAGGCAGTGGAATATGCCGTCAGGATGAAAAGGATTCCCGATGAGAAACTGATGAAATCGCTCTTTGCAAGAGATGAGATCACACAAAACCATCTAAAAAGGATTGCAGAGGTCCTTGCAGGATTTCACTCGCGCGCCTTAAGGACCGACAAGATAGATGAATTTGGTGAACCTGAAAGGTTTAAAGTCAACACAGATGAAAATTTCGAGCAGGTTCAGAAGTATGTAGGGATAACCATTCCTGAAGATCAATTCCGATCCATAAGAAAATGGACAAACAATTTCTACGTTGTTAACAGGAATCTTTTCCTCGATAGGATAAAAGGAGGGAAGATCAGGGATTGTCATGGCGATCTTCACATGGAGCATATATGTTTGACAGAAGACATCCCGATTCTTGACTGCATTGAATTTAACAACCGGTTTCGCTACAGTGATACGATTGCAGATGTCGCTTTCCTTCTGATGGACCTGGAATACCGTGGGGGAGAACGCCTTGCCAAGATCTTGTGGGAGAAGTACAAGGCGCTTGCACAAGAGGGAGATGTGGACCGTTTGCTCACCTTCTATAAGGTCTATCGGGCCTTTGTGAGAGGAAAGGTAAACGGATTTCAGGTGGATGATGAATCAATCGATGCGAAAAAAAAGGAGGAGGCTGTTCATATCGCCAAGAAATACTTTCAACTTGCATACTCGTATATAGAAGAATTTGGGAATTGAGGGATTGAGGGATTTTAGCAATTCCTAAATTAGTAACCAAAGGAGCGTTATTATGAGGGAAGCTTTTGTTGATTTCATAAAGAAAGAGTTGGAGCCGGAGACCGTCCTGATAGCTTGCGGGCTCCCTGCATCTTACAAGACAGAGACCACAGAGGTAGTCGCCAAAATAAAAGGCTACAAGATTCTAAGGTCGGACCTGATCCGGCGTGAGGTGCTTAAAAATGAGGACATCTTCGATGAGAAGGTAGCCTCCAACATGAAAAAAAGGACGCTTGTTTATGACGAGATGTTCAGGATGGCCGATGAATCAGCGGCAGAAGGGGAGGGCATTATCTTAGATGCCACATTCGTAACCCAGGCTCTGAGGAGACGCGCTGCCGAGGTAGCAGCCAAATATGGGATGAACTTAGTCATCCAGCAGACGCAATGCCCCAAGGAGGTATCCCTGAGGCGTATCTCCCAACGAACTAAAGAGAATTACGAATCCAATGCCCTGACAGAACAGGCATATACGAACAACGTGAAGAAATTTGAAGCAGTGGACCTAAAAGATCTTAAAGGTCTTTATCCTGATTTGAATATCGTTCATCTTCTTGTTGACACCACGTCAAATTTGACCAAAGAATGGTTTGTTATTGGAAAGGTTACGAGATGAGTACTATGGTTGACTCCCTCAAGAAAAGGATTTTGGCCGCCAGAGGAAAAATCCCGGTTGATCTTGTCCTGAAAGGGGCAAGGGTCGTAAACCTGTTTTCCGGGAAAATTCAGGAGGCCGATGTGGGAATATCTGATGGCCTCATCGTTGGCACCGGCCTTGAGTATCAAGGGAAAGAAGAGGTCGACGTGAGCGGCAAATGGATCGTCCCAGGGCTTATTGACGGACATTTGCACATAGAGAGCAGCATGCTCACTCCTTCTAACATTGCTGCTGCACTTGTTGTACATGGAACCACCGCTATTGTGGCTGACCCTCATGAAATCGCCAATGTCATGGGTCTTGCAGGAATCAATTACATGTTGGAAGAAAGCCGCTCTCTCCCCTTTGACATCTTTTTTACGGCCCCTTCCTGTGTTCCGGCAACTCATCTGGAAACATCGGGCGCAACCTTGCAAGCATCAGATCTGAAAGAGCTTATGGATGAACCGCGTGTTGTGGGTCTGGCAGAGATGATGAATTTCCCTGGTGTCCTTATGGGCGACGATCAGGTCCTTGAGAAGATTATTCTCTTCCGAAACCGTGTCCTGGACGGCCACTGCCCCATGTTAAGCGGATACGATCTTCAGGCATATCTGAGCGCCGGGATCGGTTCAGATCACGAGTCGACCGATCGTAGAGAAGGACTCGAAAAAATGGAAAACGGGATGATGCTTATGATCCGTGAAGGGACATCCGCAAAGAACCTTGACGAGTTGCTTCCACTGGTAAATGACAAGAATTCAGGTCGTTTCTGTTTTGTTTCAGACGACCTGCATGCTGAGGATATCCAGGAGAGGGGGCATCTCGATTTTGTTATTAGAAAAGCAGTTCAGTCAGGGCTCGACCCTGTTACAGCAATCCGGCTAACTACGCTTAACCCGGCCCAGTACTTCGGCCTAAGAGGGAGGGGCGCCATTGCCCCGGGTTATCGCGCGGATATTGTGGTTTTGGATGATCTGAATGATTTTGCTGTTACCTCTGTGTATAAGGACGGCAGGCTAATCGTGAAAGATGGAGAGCTGATTAACTTTCCCGAAAATCCGGTAGATTCTCTCTTTGATCAACATGAACCGTTAAAGATCGCTCCGTTAAGCCCTGAGGATTTTCATATTCCTCATCCGGGGGGGAGCGCACGGGTGATAGAACTGGTGCCCGGACAGATCATAACCCGTATACGATATGAAGAGATGGAATCAATGGGTGGGTTTGTAAAAACAGACGTTGGAACTGACCTGCTAAAGCTCTCTGTTGTGGAGAGACACAGAGGCAGCGGCAATATCGGGCTTGGGCTGGTCCATGGTTTCGGACTTAATGAAGGCGCAATTGCCTCATCCGTGGCCCACGATTCTCATAACGTGATCGTTGCCGGAGTCAATGATGAGGAGATCTGCAGAGCGGTCGAGGTGGTCAGAGATATGGGAGGTGGACTTGCCGTGGTGCAGGGAAGCGATACTCTCGCAAAGGTGCCCCTCGAGATAGGAGGCCTTATGTCAACTCAACCCCTGGTACCTCTTGTCAAATTGCTAACCGCTGTTAAACAAGCCGCTACGGACCTTGGATGTCAATTAGATGAACCATTTATGGCGCTCTCCTTCTTAGCGCTTCCTGTGATCCCGGAATTAAAGCTGACCGACAGGGGGTTGGTAGATGTAAATCGTTTTGAAATTGTTCCGCTTTTTGTAGAGGAGTAATCGAGAGGTCCTATGTCTTCTTCATCAGTTGGAATAATCTATAAACATCATTACGAACCGGCAAGAACAGAAGCCGAAAAACTCGGAGAGTGGTTCAGAAAACGGGGTATCGCTGTCTTTTCAGAGGAGATGCATGCTGAAGGATCTGTAAATGGGACTTGCAAAGAATCGTCACTCATCCCGAAGGACGTCGATTGGGTCATTGTCTTAGGGGGCGACGGAACTCTCCTGGGGGCAGCGCGCCGTATTGGCCGGTATGGCGTTCCCATTTTAGGGGTCAATTTAGGGGGGCTCGGATTCCTCACCTGCATCCCGTTGAACCGGATCTATCCCGTTGTTGAGACAATGATCAATGGCGGTCTTGATGTGGAAAGCAGGGTGATGCTCGAAACCAGGGTCATACGGGATAATGCGGAGGTCATCCGTTTTCAGGTACTCAACGATGTGGTGATAAACAAGAGCACCTTGGCCAGAATCATAGACCTTGATGTTACCATTGACGACGAGATTCTTACTACTTTCAGGGCAGATGGTCTTATCATCTCTACCCCCACAGGCTCGACTGCCTACAATTTATCGGCTGGAGGTCCAATACTGTATCCAACTATAGAGAGCTTCATCCTGACGCCCATCTGCCCCTTTACTCTAACCAATCGTCCGATCATTGTTCCGGATAGCGCTGTTATCAGAATAAGGATGGGGAAGGAAAGTGAAGGGACCGTTGTCTTGACATTTGATGGGCAAGTAGGATTCGATCTTCATCATGATGATATGGTGCACATTCATAAATCAAGAGAAAAAATCAACCTGTTCAGGCCCCCTGAGCATAGCTATTTCAAGATTCTCAGGACCAAACTCATGTGGGGCGGAGCAACGCAACGGATTGATGATTGATGATTGGCGATTGTTGATTGAGGGAGTCCTAAAGAAATCAAATAAACTCTGGCTTTTTGAAAATTTACGTCCCAGCATCCTACTTCTCTGACTTTATATGGCTTTTCAATCAACAATCATCAATCAACAATCATCAATCCGGCTGTTTCATGTAGATCGCAAGGAAATCAGTTATCTCAGGTTTACTCTTGAATCCTATGACGGCATGGCCGTAGTTACAACGTTGGACCCGCATATTGCATTAATCGAAATATCCATCGCGCCAGGTTGCGAAGAGACAGTCTTTGAACTATTAAACTCTCTAAAGAATGAAGAAGGGCTGAAAATAGAGAAAGTGCCTAAAGATTGAAGTGAGCTAAAGTGCTTAACCTTAAGGAATTATATCCTTTTTAATTAAGATAAAAGATGAACGTCGAATATCAGACATCGAACGTTCAGGCAAATGAAGGGCCCGACATCGAATGAAAAAAATATCAACTTTAGGCACTTCAAACTTTAGTCACTTTAGGCGCTTTTATATTAAGACCATGGGTTGCCAGATGAATGACTATGACTCTGATTATCTGGCCCAGCTTTTGGTCAATAACGGCTTTTCTGCGGTAAACTCGCCAGATGAGGCCGACCTCATACTCATAAATACCTGCACTGTGAGGGCTAAACCTGAACAGAAGGCATACAGTTTCCTTGGCCGTATGTCCTCCATCAAGAAGAGGAACCCGAAGCTGATCCTTGGTATGGTTGGATGTCTCGCCCAGATGAAAGGCCCCGGGCTGCTGAAAAGATTCCCGCAGCTTGACCTCGTTATAGGACCAAGGGAATTGGGCCGGTTTAAAGAGATACTGGAAGGGATGGACAGGTATTCAGGAAAAATCGTGGCTACGGGTCTGGATCTGGCGCCTCCCCAGCCAGCTCCGTGCAAGGGATACTTCCACAAAAGAATTACGGGTCACGTCTCAATTATGGAGGGGTGTAATAACTTCTGTAGTTATTGTATTGTTCCCTATGTCAGGGGGCGGGAGGTTTCCCGGTCCCCGGATGAGATTTTAGCTGAGGCGGAGAATTTGCTCTCGGAGGGAATCAAAGAGATAACCCTGCTCGGTCAAAATGTGAATTCCTATCTCTGGGAGGTGAAGAAAAAAAAATGGGGTTTTCCAGCGCTCTTGTATGCGCTGAGTAGACTGAATGGGCTTCTGAGGCTCCGCTTCACAACATCACACCCAAAGGACCTCTCCGATGATCTCATTCATTCATTTCACTATATTAAGAATCTCTGCCCCCATATCCATCTTCCATTTCAGTCAGGGTCAAATCGGATACTTAAACTTATGAGGCGGGGTTATACCCGGGAAAGGTACTTAGGGCTAATTGACAAATTGAGGAAAATCAATCCAGATATTGCCATCACGAGTGATGTTATGGTAGGTTTTCCTGATGAATCGGATGAAGATTTCGAGCTGACACTGGATCTTATCAGGCGTGTGGAGTTTGACTCACTTTTTTCCTTTAAATATTCTGATAGAAAGGGTACATCTGCAGAGAAGATGGGTGGCAAGATCAACGAAATTGTGAAGGCTTCGCGATTGAACGTCCTTCAAGATCTCCAGAAAAAGATAACACTCAAAAGGAACAAAGCCCTTGAGGGGAGGCAATTGGAAGTATTGGTTGAAGGCACGAGTAAGAGGGGAGGGCAGCTAACCGGACGAACAGCTTCACATAAAGTGGTCAATTTCATTAGCAAACACAGTGAAATAGGAAACTTACATACAGTAACTATTAAACAGTCATATCTCAATTCGCTCTGGGGTGAGATCGTAGAGCGAAAATCTGTATCGGTTTGAGAATGGAAATAGAAAACATCAAATATGGCGATGAGTATCTCCTTGTGGTGGATGACGAAGAATCTGTAAGAGAACCGATTGTTGCCATGTTAGAGCACCTTGGTTTTAAGGCCGATTCCGCGGTTAGTAGTGAAGACGCCCTGGAGATGCTTACGCAAAAATCGTATACTTTTTTACTTACAGATATTCGTATGTCTGGAATTGACGGGCTCGAATTGATCAGGCGAACCAAGAGAACCAACCCTGAAATCTGTGCAATCGCAATGACCGGATATTCCAGAGAATTTAACTACGTTGAAGTGATCAATACTGGAGCCACGGATTTTGTCAACAAGCCTTTTGTTATTGAAGAGTTGGAGGCCAAGATAAAGAGGGCCATGATCGAGCGAAATATACGACAGGAACTCCAGAGATTATCCATCACCGATTCATTGACCGGGCTTTATAATCAGAGGCATTTCTATGCGCGTCTGAACGAGGAAATTGCAAGGGCCAGGAGACAAAAACATAATCTGGCATTGATCCTTCTTGATCTCGATGATTTCAAACAATATAATGATAAGTATGGACATCTCGCAGGCGACGAACTCCTTCAAAATGTTGGAAAGGTCATAAATAGCAATGTCCGAGAGGATGTTGATTCAGGCTTCCGCTACGGCGGTGACGAATTTGCTGTCCTGTTAATAGATGCGGACGAAGTCGTTGCCAAAATGATGTCAGCCCGGATTGAAAAAGGGATTGAGGAAAAATGCGGAATTACGGCAAGCACGGGCAGTGTTATTTTTGATGACAATCTGACAGCTGAAGCTTTGGTTGAAGAGGCGGACCGACGGCTATATTGGTCGAAAGAACAGAGAAACAATTTGAATGGACCGCTGAAGGTTGCTATAATTTGAGTTAATAAAGGTCTCAGGGGAAGGTTTGAAATATAAAAAGAGTCTGATAATGTATATTATGTAAACTTGCGTCTCTGAGTATAAAACAGGGCTCTCCCCCTGCCAGAATCACAGAATCGCGGACCTTTTGAAAATATACGTTGACATATTGTCTTAAAATTTGATAAGCATTCTTCCTTAAGAGCTAATATCCTTGTTTTCAATTCTTAACTTTCAGAATTTTGTATTCAGAATCAATTCTCACATGGAGGTTGTATCGAATGGGTAGTGTTGTTAAGAAACGGCGGAAAAAAATTACAAAGCATAAATACCGAAAACTTCGAAAAAAGATGCGCCATAAGAACAAGTAGTGTCACCATCCACCCTTTCACCGGTATTAAAAAAGGCAGTCCCAGTGGAACTGCCTTTTTTATTTCTCCACAAGAATATGGTGGCCAGTGAACAGGCCTCGCTACTTACTGTAGTCGTACCAGCCTCCACCTGTCTTTCTTCCTAATCTATTCGCCCGAATCATGGTCTTAAGCAGGTTTGGAGAAACCCACTTGGATTCCTTATTCAATTCCTTATAAAAATACTCAGAAACGAAGTAAGCAATATCAATGCCGGTCAGGTCCATCAGCTCAAAGGGACCCATGGGATAATTGAGACCGTTTTTCACTGCAATGTCCACATCTTCAATACTTGCAACCCCCTCTTCGACAATCTTTATTGCCTCTAACATGTGAGGGATCATAATCCTGTTCACGATAAAGCCAGGCGAGTCTTTTTTTACCTCCACCGCGATTTTACCCATCTTCTCTGCAAGCTCGGTTGTAACCTTAACTGTCTCATTATCAGTTGAATATCCCCTGATTATCTCGACGAGTCGCATAATCGGTGCAGGATTAAAAAAGTGCATCCCACAGACCTTTTCCGGACGTTTTGTCGCCGCTGCGATTTCGGTCAAAGACATTGACGATGTATTGGTGGCCAAAATCACCTCGGGTGCACAGAGTTCATCAAGCTCCTTGAAAACGCTCTTCTTTAATTCAAGATCCTCAATAACTGCCTCGACCACAAAATCGACATCCTTGAGAAGGCTCATTTCAGTTGTTCCTTTGATCCTCCCTAATATCGCATCTTTATCCCCGGCCTCGATCTTTCCCTTTTCAACACTCTTTGAAAGAAACCGGCCAATACTGTTTAATCCCCGCTCTACAAAGTCATCCTTGATATCTCTCATAACAACTTCACAGCCGATCTGGGCCGCCATCTGCGCAATCCCGTTCCCCATGGCCCCTGCGCCGACTACACCAACTTTTTTGATCTCCATAATATCTCCTTTAAATTGTTATTTTAATCTAATAATTGACTCATACGGATTCCACGCTTGTTACTTCAGGCACGTTTTGCTTCAAGATCTTCTCAATTCCCATCTTGAGCGTCATCTGTGACATGGGACATCCCCCGCATGCGCCCATCAGTTTCACTTTGACCAGTCCATCTTCATCCACATCAACAAGCTGGACATCCCCTCCATCAGCTTGGAGTGAAGGCCTCACCTTTTGAAGAGCATTCTCAATGTTTTCCTTAATTGTCATGGTTTTTTCTCCTATCTGTAATTTGTTTTTTTATTCCTTTTTCGCAGACGTTCACACGATCGGGAGATTCTTAGCACATATTTCCGGTGATTGCTACCCAAAAAATTTCCGCACCCGTTCGTCTAAATAATTGCAGAGTTCCTCGGAGGTCTCAGGAGTCCATCCCATACTCGCCTGCCAGACTTCATCAGACTCCATACAGAGATAAAGTCCTAAATCGGGGTGCCATTGACTGAGTAGTTCTCTTAAAAAGGAATAGAGCTGCATGCGTATCGGTTTGAAATAGCGCATTTTTCCATCCAGGCCTGAAATAAACTCTCCGTCTAAGACAGATGTCTCCGGGTGTCGTCGTCTGATAATCGCTTTGAGCGCAGGCATGAATCTGAACGATCCTAAGCTTATCCATATAATTCCTCCAGGCTCGATGTATTTGTCCATAAGATCGACTGTCTTTCTGTATTCATCCTTCCAGTCCCTATGCTCTATAAGGGGGTCGAAATGAAATCCTATGGTAAACCCCGCCGATTGGCACTCCCGCGCACATTCAAGTCTCCTCGTCAAACTTGCTGCCCTGTGTTCCTCCCGGCGCGAAATAAAAGGACTGTTCAGGGACCACGAAACGATTATCCGGTCTCTATATCCTGATTTGAGGAGGCCCATGGTATTTGCTGTCTTAGTCTTAAGTTCCAGTACCGCATTTTTTCTCTTTGAGAACCCGGGAAGGATCATTTCGCTCCATCTAATAACCGGATCGAGGGCAAGGCTGTCTGTGAATTCTCCTGTGCCCACCCTGAAGATCCTGTCTGGTTCGCTGTCTATGACTTGAAAGACCTTGCCAAGCTGCTCTTCCAGATTAACATGGACCCTTAGATTGGGACGGTTAAAATATGCCTGCAGGATACAGTAGCTGCAATCGAGAGGGCAGTTTGTTCCCACATTCAGTATCTGGTAACCGCAGCAGATATATTCCCTGGTCCCTGGGCATGGCTTGAGAAACTCCCCCCGGTAGGATACGAGTTGCACGGTATCCTTACCCATATCCATTTTGTTTGATACGCCGGAAACTCTCTCCGGGGTTTCATCCCGTTCCTTACTGAAAGGGATACCTTTTAGCTTCAGCAGGATCGATTTTGTGGATGGATATTTTTCAACCCCCGGATCCAGAATTATTTTACCTATTCTTGTTGACATCATGTATCCAAATCCCTTTTCCATGGATCG
>JAOZQV010000334.1 GCA_029932035.1 Deltaproteobacteria bacterium
AAAACTGGATCTTGTTATCCTGGGCGTACTTGACCACATTGTCTTCATCAATCATAATCAGGCTTGTCAGGAATTTTCTTCGATCTCCGATGACCACGGCGTCATTGATATAAGGGCTGAATTTCAGTTTGTTTTCAATATATTGCGGGGTAATATTTTTACCTCCGGCTGTGACGATAATATCCTTTTTCCGATCCGTGATCTTCAGATACCCATCCTCATCGAGCTCGCCAACATCCCCGGAGTAGAGCCATCCATCCTTCAGGGTCTCTGCCGTGCCTTCCGGGTTATTATAGTATCCCTTAAACACGCTGGGGGATCTAACAAGAATCTCCCCGTCTTCGGCAATCTTCACCTCTGTGCCTGTGATAGGGGGGCCGACAGTTCCAAACTTGACCTTGCCTGCTCTGCAGACGCAGGTCACCCCGGTCCCTTCTGTCTGGCCATAACCCTCTATGAGGTTTACCCCGATGGACTGGAAAAAAAGGAGCACATCAGGCGATATGGGGGCCGCGCCTGAATAGGCAACCCTCATCCGATCAAAGCCTAACCGCTCTTTCAGCTTCCTGAAAACCACTAAGTGGGCCATCTGATAGAGGCCCTCCACATAGAACGGCACAGGCTTGAAGTTCATTTTTAAGGTAGCCCGGTTCTTCCCGATCTTGAGGGCAATGCCAAACACCATTCTTTTAAACCAGGTGGCGTCGGACATCTTGATATACACAGCAGACAGGTATTTCTCCCAGATGCGGGGCACTGCATATCCCATTGTGGGAGATATTTCCGTCATATTGTCTGTGATGGTGTCTAAGTTCTCTATGAAATTTACAGTATAGCCGTGGGTAATCTGGGCGAAGACTGAAAAGAGCCTTTCAAAGATATGGCACAGAGGGAGAAAAGACATGACCTCATCCGTATCATATACCGGATTATCCTTGCAGATCGCGACCCCCATCCATGTGACATTCCTGTGGGTCAGCATGGCTCCCTTTGGCGGGCCGGTTGTGCCCGAGGTGTATATGAGAACAGAGAGGTCTTCAGGGGTGACCTCCTCCATACGGGAGTCGAACAGATCCGGTTCCTTTTCCACAACCTGCAGTCCGAACTTCAGGATGTCGTCAAAGGTCATGACCATGGGGTCTTCAAACTGCCTCAGCCCTTCTAAATCCCAAACAATGACCTTTTTCAGTTGGGGAACCTTATCCCTGAAATGCAGCCATTTATCCAACTGTTCCTCATTTTCCACAAAAAAGAACTTGGATTCCGAATCTTGAACCACATACTCTACCTGGGGCCACGCATTGGTGGAATATACCCCTACCGCAACCCCCCCCGCGCACTGAATGCCTAAGTCTATGATCACCCACTCAGGGCAGTTGTCGCCAATAATGGAGACACCATCCCCTCTTTTCAGACCCATGGAGATAAGGGCCGCACCCACATTCTTGACCTGCCCGTACAACTGGTTCCAGGACGTATCATGCCAGAGCCCATATTCCTTTTTGCGCATAGCCACACGGTCGCCGTACTTCTCCACCGTTTGCTTAAATATCTTCGGAACGACTTCTGCAGTCATATTCAAGTTGGCTCCCTTTCCCCTATCTCCATCTCTTCTTTCTCTTCCAGCGCTGAAACCCTTTTGATGATTCCTCCGACCTCATCCCCATATAAAACTCCTGCACGTCTTTGTCTTCCATCAGATCCCTGGACTCCCCCTTCATAACAAACCGGCCGTTTTCCAATATGAGCCCGAAATCAGACATGGTCAACGCCATGCGGACGTTCTGTTCCACTAACAAGATGGTGACACCCTCCTGGTTGATTGTCTTGATAATCTTGAAAATGTCTCTAACTAAGATCGGAGAGAGACCTAAGGATGGCTCGTCAAGAAAGAGCAACTTGGGGCGGTTCATAAGGGCCCGGCCAATGGCCAACATCTGTTGTTCGCCGCCGGAAAGTGTCCCGGCCCACTGGGCCTCCCTCTCTTTGAGCACAGGAAAATAAGCGTATATCTGTTCAAAATCCTTTCTTATGGCGGCACGATCCTTCCTTATATATGCTCCCATAAGAAGGTTTTCCTTCACACTAAGCTCGTCAAAAACCTCCCGACCTTCAGGCACGTAGGACAAACCCATTCTCACGATCACTTCAGGGTCTTTCCCATCAATCCTCTTTCCTAAAAACTCTATGGTCCCCTTGTCAGGCTGATCATCCAAGAGACCCATAACGGTTTTCAGTATGGTGGATTTCCCTGCCCCGTTGTTTCCAAGAATCGCAGTAACGGTCCCTTCGTCCACAGCGAGAGACACCCCCCTCAGCGCATAGATCAGGGTGTAAAATGTCTCTATATTCTTTATCTCAAGCAGCTTAGCCAATGACTTCATCCTCTCCCAAATAGGCCTTCAGGACCTCCGGATGCCTCTGGACCTCCTCGGGTTTTCCCTCGGTGATCGGTTTGCCGAAGTTGATGGCCAAAATAAGGTCTGAAATATCCATCACCATCTTCATATCATGTTCGATCAGGAGGATCGTCAGCCCAAGCTCATACTGAATATCTTTGATCCAGAATACCAGGTCTTGTTTTTCTTCAGAATTCATACCTGCAGAGGGCTCGTCTAAGAGGAGGAGCTCCGGCTCCAATGCCAGCGCCCTCCCCAATTCTATTAATTTCTGAGTCCCGTAAGGGAGCCCCCCTACAAACTGGTTTCTCGCAGATTGGAGATCGAGGAGATCAATGATCTTCTCCACCCTCTCCCTGTGCTTGATCTCTTCCCGGGCAGCCCTGGAACCCCTTCTGAAAAAGGTGGCGCCGGTCCAGACGTTTGTTTTCATATGGATATGCCGGCCAAGCATCAGGTTTTCCATGGTGGTCATCCGGGAAAAAAGCTCGATGTTCTGAAACGTCCTGGCGATCCCTTTCCGGGCGATTCTGTGGGGCTTTTGCCCGACAATATTCTCTCCTTTAAATATAATACTGCCGGAGTCAGGTTTATACAGACCGCTGATGCAATTAAAGATCGTTGTCTTGCCGGCCCCATTAGGCCCAATAATGGAAAATACGGAGCCCGGTTCCACACGGAAACTGACCCTGTCCACAGCCGTGAGGCCCCCAAACCTGATGGTCAATTGATCCACAGAAAAAAGGTTGTTATTGGTCATGGTCTTCTTGGGTACTGGGTTCTGGGTACTGGGTATTAGTCATTGGGCTTTGTCGTCATTCAGTAGTCATTCGGTTGTTCACTGCCTACTGCCCGCTGCCTACTGGTCATTTATCATTTATCATTTGACTTTGGACTTTGGTTCAGAGTTTCAACGGTCCAGGGGTTTCAATAATCAATTCCAAGGGGTTCCAAGTCTCCTCAATCATCAATCATCAATCGACAATCATCAATCCCTCAAACCTTCCTTATATAGTGTTTGGCAAAAAGCCCGCTCGGCTTAATACAGAGTACCAGCACAATGATCAAGAATGCCACAATCGATTTAAATTCCAGGGAGACATATCCACCAAATAGATTCTCGAGGACCCCCAAAATATAACCCCCTAATGCGGCGCCCACTAATGTGGTCATTCCACCAAGGACTGCCGCTGCAAAACCTTTCAGGAGTGGTTCAAGCATCAGGTTTGGATCTAAGGTGGCAATGGGCGCTAACAACATGCCGGCAACAGCTCCGATCATAGAGCTCAACGCCCAGGTGAGGGACAATATCCTGTTTGTGCGAATGCCATTGATGCGGGCCGCCATGGCATTCTGCTGAGTGGCTTTCATGGCGATTCCCACTTTGCTATACCTGAAAAAAAGAAAGAGCATAAGCATCAAAAAGAGCGTGATCAGGAGCGTGGCAATATTCAGGTAACTGATTACCGCAGATCCGAGATTGATAACGTCGAAATCCGATACCGGAAAGGGGAAATCTTTCTGGTCTGCACCCCACTTCCAGCTCGCAAGACCATAGAGGACCATCTGAAATCCCAAGGTTATAAGGATAAGGCTTAAAATATTAGGGTCTTTAGCCCTCCTCAAAAAGACAAATTCCAAGAATACCCCTAAGACCGCAGCAAAAATCAGGGCTCCGATAAATGAAACGACAAAGGAATAGCCGTTAGTCACGAGCAGGGTAAAGGCCACAAAGGTTGAGAGCATGGCCATTTCACCCTGACCAAAGTTGGGCACCTCTGAGGTCTTGTAGATGATAACCATGGCAAGGGCAATGAGGGCATATAAACTGCCAAAAGAGAGACCACTAACGACGAGTTGCAAAAACATAGATCCACCTCATCCGGATAAACCGGAAAAGCGCCTAAAGTTGATGTTTGTTTTTCATTCGATGTTGGAC
>JAOZQV010000335.1:0-2255 GCA_029932035.1 Deltaproteobacteria bacterium
AGATAAATTGCCAGTTCCCTTTTGGAAAGGGGCGGCCACAGCCCTCTTGGACAGCGGGATCCTCGACAAGTTTTGGGATACCGCTGCACGAAATCGTAAACAGCAGGAGGCAAAGTAATAGGTTGATATGTTTCATTAACTTTAGATCACTTTAGGCACTTTAGTTCACTTTAGCTCACTTCCCATGAACACCGTCTCCTTCAATACCTCATTGACCTTTACGTTGTTAAATATGATCCTTGTAAAGGACTTCTCCCCTTCGTATATGGCAACTGATTTGATTACCCCGGGCCGGTCTGAAAGAATCAAATCTATATTTCTAATGATTGCGGAAAACGCCTTTTTCTTTGGAGTGAGTACAACTTTCCGGTCAGGTTCAAGGGAAGCGGTAAAGTCAGGGTTGTCATCAAAATGACCTCCAAGCCACTTGGTAATCTCTTGAAGCACAATCTGCATTGCCTGGAGGCTGAGACCTGAATCTCTCCTGAAGCCATTTTCCCCCCATATATACCGGGTTACTCTCCCCTCATGCATCAGAAGGATGCTTCTGATGGGAGATAGATATTCCCACCTGAGTGATCCTGGCGCCTCATAGTAGAATACGCCCTTTGATATCAGGGGCCTCGAGAGAATCTGCAAGTGCTTTTCCTGGACAAAATCAGCTCTGATGGTGTTTATTTGTTCCGCATCCTTCTTGAGCTGGTCCCAGTCTTTGCTCCACCCTACAAATATGAAACTAACAAGAACTGTTGCTAACATCAGCAGTATATTAATCTTCTTCATCCTACATCCTTTTCAATACATTCCTCCATTTACCGAAATAACCTGGCCGGTAATATAGGAAGCATCTTCAGAGCAGAGAAACCTGACAACCCTCGCCAC
Organism: Deltaproteobacteria bacterium; assembly: GCA_029932035.1. Lineage (GTDB taxonomy): Bacteria > Desulfobacterota > DSM-4660 > Desulfatiglandales > Desulfatiglandaceae > Desulfacyla. The sequence continues at coordinate 883 of JAOZQV010000335.1, forward strand.
TTCCTCCGGTCTTCCCACCCTTGCCATGGGGATCGCCCCCTTTATAAAATCCTTGGGAACATCCTTGGTCATCTCTGTTTCGATAAGTCCCGGCGCCACAACATTGACACGAATACCGATCCTGGCAACCTCAGTTGCGATCGCACGACTTGTTCCAATCAAACCAGCCTTTGCGGCCGAGTAATTTGCCTGCCCCCTATGACCAACAAGACCAGACAGGGACGAAATTGATACGATGCTCCCACTTTTTCTCCCCACCATCTTTTCAAGAATTGGACGTGTAATGTTATAAAAGCCTTTCAGGCTCGTATTGATTACCGAGTCCCACTCATCCTCGGTCATAAACATGAATAATCCATCTGCCGTTATCCCTGCATTATTCACCAGGACTTCAATATTATCAAAACGACCGGTTATCTCATCTATGGCATTTTTAACATCTTCGGAACTTGAAACATCAAACCCTGCTGTTTCTCCATCTCCCCCGTTATCCCTTACCATTTTGAGGGTCTCTGCCGCCGCTTGATCGTCCGATCTGAAATTGATGATAATATAGAATCCATCCTTGGCAAGCTCAACACATATGGCGCGACCGATCCCCCTGCTCCCGCCGGTAATAATAGCCACTTTTGCGTCATCTTTATTGTTCATATCCCTCACTCCGGAACCGATTTCACAATTTGTACACTGACCTTTCCCACGAGGTCCCCACCCACGCTTATCATACCCGAGATTTCGTGGTAATTTTCAAAATCGAAGACTTTTCTTACGTCAATTATTATTTGACTGCCGAGAGGTATCCTTTCCCAATAGAAGACTGCTTCTTTCACCCCTGCCAGCCATCCCGTCCCCTCAAGATCCTTTCCCTTTTTTTTGAGTTCTTCCCATCCAATACATATACCCGCAGTTTGAGCAACCAGTTCTATCAAGACAATCGGATTTATTGAATCTCCTTCAATTAACGGCCATTTTTCGGTAACCGTGGATTTCGAGACAGCCCTCTCCTCATTAACCTCAATTATGCTGTCAATCAGTTTCATACCATTGCGGTGGGGCAGGAGTTCCTCGATATCAACGGTTACCATTAGGTTTTCTCCCGACATATTGAGATCATGTGCCATAACCTTCCAGGAAAATGAGATTGACAGAAAAACAAAAAATCAGCCACAGACCCACACAGACTTACACAGACAAAGGCAAACAAAAAATTGTAAACTATTTTTATGTGCTTATGAAAAATGTCGAATGATCTCATGAATATTCTTTTACGGTACTTTGGCTCTTCTGTAAAGAGCCAATCAATGGCTCTTTTTCCCTTGACGCACAAGTTGGAATATCGGTGGTATGTTGAAAAGGGAATTTCCATGGGAAGG
>JAOZQV010000335.1:2355-4335 GCA_029932035.1 Deltaproteobacteria bacterium
ATTTCCGTTGACTTCTGAAAGATGTGTGTGTAAAAAATAGGCAATATTTCTGAATGGATACAGAGTTATGGCAGTATTTTTAGAGTGATCTTCCCTTTTCAGCCCCCGAGAGGGAAAAGAGGTTTAGAAATGGCCTATACCTTCCCAGAACTTTGTTACTCTTCAGTGAGAGGCGGAATTTTTTCTGTCGGTATCCAAGGCGCTGGTATGGTACTGAATCATGAAAGACACAAAGACAACCATCAGTGGTGAGTTATTCACTCACAAGATTCTTTGGGAATGTTGCCAACTGAGTTGCAAAGCAGCAAAAAAAGCCAGTGAGGAGAAAGCAGGGCCGATTTACGATGAGGTAACTGCAATGCTGATGGCATACCTCACTTACGAAGCTTACATAAACTTCCTTGGTGACCGAGTTGCTCCAGAGGCATAGGAAAATGAACGAGAATTTTTCAACTCTAAACCGTACCGCGGAATAGCCAAGCTAACAACTGAGAATGATTGGTAATAGGATGAAGACGGGGTCCGATTTTCGGCCTATATGATCGTTTTCCTAATCAAAAAGGGGATTATAGTCAGGAACCACCCATAGCAAGAGCGAAAAGACATTATATTCCGGTATTTCCTGAGGCTGGCAAACGCCTTTTCCGTGCTTTGTCCCAAGGGCAGCGAGGGAAAACGGTTCCTTGACACCATGTTCCTTGCGATTCCGAGATCAAAAGCGCGGCCGAGGTGCTGCGGCGGCTTACTGTAAAAGGGCTGGCAGAACGGATTAAACGCGGAGAATACCGCGTTTCGGACCGGTTATTTGCGGAGTACATCAAGCGTCGGGGAACCACGGAATTACAATAATCACAATAATAGACATCATTTGTGAGTTCCGTGATTTTATCCGGCTGAACGTAATGATCTTGTCGATGCCAAGATAGACAGAAAGATAGTCAAATAACTTGGCTTTGAAAGAGGATCGGTGAAACTCGAAAGAAATATCGGTCGTATGTTGAAAAGGGAATTTCCATTTCTACAATCTTTTCTCAGGACCATCCAAGACGGCTTAAACAGATAATCGTAGTTTTCTGCTTGTTTTTTGCCAGCCTCTGTGGTCTCTGAGGGCTCTGTGAGAGACAAATATTGGAGATTAGCAATGACCAGTTATAATAAACCGAGACGATATTTTGAAAAATCGGGCGTAGTTGACCCGAAGGCTTCCTATTATGTCCCTCTGGAAAACGTGACCAATACGGATAACCAGGATATCAAGACCATGGTTGACTTAAGTCGCTACTTTTCCATATTTGCTCCGAGACAGAGCGGCAAAACTACTTTTTTTGAGGGTTTTTGCTCACAGCTTGAAAAAGATCCGGCTTACATATCAATTCTCTTGAGCTTTCAGGATTACAAAAGATTAGATAGGAGCAAATTCTACGGCCTGATTCGAGAGGGCATCAATGAGCAGCTTGTACAGAGATTAGCGGAAATCCAATGCGATAGCCTGGATGCAACTCGAACTCTCTTAGCCACACAAGATGTCACCGACCACATTTCGTTCCGGAAGCTGTTCCAGGCATTAAACCGAACAATAAAACAGAAGAAAATCGTCATTTTCATAGACGAGTTTGATGGCATCCCCAGAGATGAACTTGAAAATTTTCTTACAGCCCTGAGAGAGCTATATCAAAAATACAAAAAGCGTACGGACAAGGCCCTCTACTCCGTTGGCCTTGTAGGAATCAGGAATATCACAAAACTGATCGTTGGCGGTGTCTCGCCCTTTAACATCGCTGATCAGGTAAGTCTTCCACCTTTCACCTTGAAAAATGTCCACGATCTCTATGCCCAGTACGCAGAGGACACAAACCAGCCTTTTACTGAAGGGGCTGTGGAAAAGGTCTTTGAAGAGACTGGCGGGCAGCCCTGGCTCGTAAACAGACTCGGCACGATCCTCACCGTCAACATAAGGCCGGAAACCACGGAGCCGATCAC
>JAOZQV010000034.1 GCA_029932035.1 Deltaproteobacteria bacterium
TCCGTCTTTACCACAAAGACGGCTGTCTACGCCCTGGCCCGGTGTTTCGTGGGTATTGATGTCTTAGTTGTTTTAGGCGCTGTCATGGCTGTCTACGGCGCTTTTTATGCACTTACCGTAAACCACATTCGAAGGATATTGGCCTATCTCATGGTCTCTCAGATAGGGTTCATGTTAGCAGGAATCGGCATGGATACAAAAATGGGGTTGGACGGCGCCATGGTTTTGGTCTACGCCCATACCTTCTATAACGCCCTCCTGTTTATGACCACCGGAAGCCTGATGCTTATGGTCAAGGAAGAGCACCTCTCCAGTTTAGGCGGTCTGGCATCTAAGGCTCCCCTTATTTTGGTCTTCACCATGGTGGGTGCCCTTTCCATGTCTGCCATGCCCCTTCTGAACGGATTTGTCGCAATACCCACGATCCTTGAGGCAGCCTGGCAGGAAAGCCCGGTTTTAGCCATGACCCTCACCCTTGCCATGGCAGGTACTTTCACGGCCGTGGGGCTGCGACTTCCCTACTTTGCCTTCTGGTCAAAAAAGCCATCAAAGGGGAAGAAACAGGATGCCCTACCCCTAAATATGACCGTGGCCATGGTCCTGGCCGCTCTGTTCTGCTTTATTCAAGGGATCTTCCCACAACTCCTTTACCGGCGACTGCCCGCCCCTGTGAAGGAGAACCCCTTTACCCTCTGGAAAATACTCGGGGCATTTCTGTTCCTCGGGTTGATCTCAATGGTGTTCATCTTTGTGCGCAGGGGGCTGACCCCCGGGACCCGGCGTCTTCCTGATTTTGATCTCCTGTACCGCTTTGTGGGCCAGGCGGTGATGGGGCTCCTGGCCAGACCCCTCGCATGGATGGATGGCATCTGGACCGATCTCTACCGAACCGTGGTCCTTCGGGCCGTAAAGGGGACGGCCCGCGTTGCCGGATGGTTTGATAAATCAGGGATCGACAAGGCCGTGGATGGCACGGCACGGACGGTTCTGGGGCTTGGGAGAATCTCGGTCCGTATGCAAACAGGCCGGCTGCAGGAAATGTTAGCCTGGATGGTGTTGCTGGCCCTGGGTCTTTTCGGTTTGATTTGGTTTTGGGTTTGAAATTGAATATTGACTATTGATTATTGACTATTGAGCTGGCGCATAAACTCATATTTTCTCCAGAAATCGCTTTAGTTAATTATCTGCGCTTATCTGCGGAAATCTGCGTCCTAAAAATAGTTCTCTTAAACTCTATCTCAGCATAGCAGGAGGCTTAGGGCTTAATAAGCTTAATAAAATGGAGGGGCTCGATTTACCAGTGCTTAGCATATTGATATTTTTCCCTGCCGCGGCCTGCGTGGGCCTGTTCTTTATGCGCAGCGCGCAGGTGGTGCGGGTCTTTACCTTTGCGGTGTTTGCCTTAGAATTTATCTTTGCCTTTCCTCTGCTGCGATTCAGGCTTAATACCCCTGGATTTCAATTTGTGGAGCGTATCCCCTGGGTAGAAGGGTGGGGTCTGGAGTACTATTTAGGAATAGACGGGATCGGCATCCTCATGCTGGGGCTTACCCTGTTCATCTTTCCTCTATGTGTGCTCTGCTCATGGTCCGCCATCGCCACGCGTGTCAAGGAGTTTCATTTCTGCCTTCTCTTCTTATGTTCCGCCTGCGTTGGTCTCTTCTCAGCCCTGGATTTACTCCTCTTTTACCTTTTCTGGGAAGCGACACTTATCCCCGTCTATCTAATTATAGCTGTCTGGGGCGGCTCTGAGCGGCAATATGCCTCTTTGAAGTTCATTGTTTACACCTTAGCCGGGAGCGCCCTCCTTTTAGTGGGTATTATCGCCTTTAGAATCGAAGGAGGGACTTTCTCTATCCCTGAGCTGATGGGGAGGGATTATCCCTTTGGTTTTCAGATATGGACCTTTCTCGTCATGGCCCTTGCCTTTGCCGTTAAGGTCCCCATGTTTCCTTTTCATACCTGGCTCCCTGATGCGTATGCAGAGGCCCCCACTGCAGGGAGTGTGGTTCTCGCCGCAGTGCTTGCCAAAATGGGGGTCTACGGGTTTCTGCGTCTTTCCCTCCCTTTGGCCCCCCTTGCAAGTCAATATTTAGCGCCCATGATGATAGCCTTCTCCATTGCCTCTGTCTTGTATGGTGGGCTAATGGCGCTTGGCCAGTCAAATATCAAAAAGATCATCGCCTATTCCTCAGTGTCACATATGGGGTTTGTCACCTTAGGCATATTTCTCTTTAGCATGCGAGGTTTCCAGGGAGCGCTTTTTCAGATGGTCAGCCACGGTATTACCACAGGAGCGCTTTTTATGTTGGCAGGCGCCCTCTATGAACGAAGCCGCAGTTATGAGGTGCGTGAGAACTCAGGGCTTGGCAAGTATCTCCCTGCCTTTATGGGTTTCTGGGGATTCATGGCCTTTGCCGGTTTTGCCTTTCCCGGAACCAATAATTTTGTGGGTGAATTTCTGGTACTTGTGGGGGCATTTGAAAGCAATATATGGATTGGCGCCCTGGTCGTCCCCGGAGCGGTGTTAGCCGCGGCCTACATGCTCCGCCCAACGCAAAAAATGGCATGGGGAGAACCTTGTAATGTAATGGAGTGGAAGGATTTGAATGTGAGAGAATGGGCCTATCTCCTCCCTCTTGCGTTTATTGTCCTCTACATCGGACTCGCGCCGACACTATTCTTCAAGGTTATGAACCCTACCCTGAATAATCTGTTGGAGATGTTTAAGCCTTAACACTGATAAGCCGGAAGAGTTCCCAATTCAAAAAAGGGAGAAACCTTAACTGTGGAGTTCAGACCAGACCTGATCATACCTGAGTTGTATCAGCTCTTGCTTATCGGGGCCTTATTTATCCAGGGCATCGCTGACAGGCCCTGGATGCCCCGGGTCGGGAAATGGCTTTCGTGGTGCGCGGGTGTGGGGATCTTGATCTCTGCGGGATCATTAGATCTAAATGGCCTCATCTTTGTTGGGTCTTACCGGGTGGATACACTTTCACAGTTCTTTAAATTTGCAGTGTCCTTTGGATTTGCAGTAGCGGTGCTAAACGCAACCCGGCAGCCCACCTTAGAGAAGGAAAAGCACTGTGAATATTTTATGTTCATGGCCCTTTCCGCCTGGGGATTGATGATTCTCTCATCATGCGTGGAACTTATCAGCATCTATTTGGCCTTGGAACTCGCCTCTTTCAGCCTCTTCCCCTTAGTGCCGCTCAGGTCCGGTGAAAAAGGGGCAGCCGAGGCGGCAGTCAAGTATGTCTTTTTCGGGGCAGCGGCAACCGCCATAGGCCTGTTCGGTTTTTCCCTTATCTTAGCATCACAGCACACCACATACCTGATTGACTTCATGCAAAAACCGTGGGCCTGGTCCGAGGCGCCCATGGCCGTTGCAGGGCTGACCCTTTTCCTCTGCGGGATGCTGTTTAAACTGGCCCTCTTCCCCTTCCATTTCTGGGCCCCTGACGTGTACGAAGGCGCGAGCAACGAAACTGTGGCCTATATCTCAACCATGCCCAAGTTAGGCGCGGTGGTTGTGCTGATCAGGCTCTCAATGCTCTTGAAGCCAGGCCTTGAAATCACTACCATTTTAGCCCTGCTTGCCGCCGTATCCATAACCTACGGCAACCTGGCAGCCTTGATACAGACAGACGTTAAGCGTTTGTTGGGATATTCCACCATAGCCCACGCAGGATATGTCATGGTAGGCCTGACAGCAGGCACAACAGAAGGGGTAGCCGCTGCGGCATTTTATTCTTTCATCTATGTCATCATGAATTTTGCCTGCTTCTGGGTTATTTGCAGGATTGCTACAGACGGCAGGAATCTCAAATTGGATGATCTCAACGGGCTTTATAAGCGCGCCCCCGGTCTCGCCCTTGTCTTAGCCGTCGGGGCAATGGCACTGGTGGGTCTGCCACCCACAGCAGGCTTCATGGGAAAGCTCTTCCTTTTAACAGCGGCATGGAATCACAGTTATAACTGGCTCGTAGTTATAGCAGCAGCCAACATCGCCATCTCCATCTATTACTACTTGAATTTAGTGCGTCACGCCTACACAAAGGAGGCGCCCGAGAGCACACCGACCGCAGTCCCATATCCCTTTTTCAGTCTCCTCTGGGGAGGATTGTTAGCCGCACTTTTAATCCTTTTTGGGATTTTGCCCGGACTGGTGTTTAAAGCGCTGCCCCCGTCATTGTGATAATATTTTTTACCGAGGCCTGAGAAATGCGCACGAAGTAGCCGGCGGCCAGTGAAGTCTTGAACCAGTGAATGAATACCGCAATTTTTTGTTGATTTTTTGGCTCTTTCGTACCACCATATATGGAAAATAGATGTCCCGGAGCAAAGGAGGTGACCTCTTGATAGCCTACGATCTTACATTAACGACTACCCTGATATTTATTGCTCACTGGACCATCATTATCGGTCTTTCTATCCGCGTCATCATGAGACGTCGGCCGGTGGGGGTTTCTCTTGCGTGGCTCGCCGTTATCTTCAGCGTGCCCTTTGTGGGCGCCCTTATCTATCTGTTCATCGGCGAGAACCGTATCGGTGAGAAGTATCTGAAAAGGGCGGCGGCAATCCATAACATCTACAGTGAGTGGCAGAGAGCACTCCAGAAACAGGCATCTCTTGCTCAACCCACTGCCGATGGTGAAGTGACTTCTCTCCAGTGCCACGCCGAGACAGTAGTGGGATTTCCGGCTATGCAAGGGAATCGACTGCAGCTGATGCATGATTTTGAGTCTGTTTTCGAGTCGATTATCGCGGATGTGGATCACGCAAAGAGCACGTGCCACTTTGAGTTCTACATCTGGGAGGTTGGCGGACTGGCAGACCAGGTGGCAGAGGCATTGATTCGGGCTGCAGACCGCGGAGTAATCTGTCGTGTATTGGTCGACGCCATCGGGAGTAAGGAATTCCTGAAGAGTAAGTTGGCTCAACGACTCCGTGATTCCGGTGTCAAGTTAGTGACGTCCATGCCGGTGGGTGTGATAAAAATGCTTATGACGAGGGTGGACCTGCGAAACCATCGCAAGATAATCGTCATAGACGGCGAGATCGCCTATACCGGCAGCCAGAACCTGGTTGACCCACGATTCTTTAAGCAGGACGAGGGCGTAGGCCAGTGGATCGATGCGATGGTGAGGGTGGAAGGCCCCAGTGTGGAGGCATTAGGAGGAATATTTATAGAAAGTTGGGAACTTGATACCGGCGCAGGATTAGAGACGCTTGAATCTACAAGTGGCGTACATTCGGTAGCGGAGAAGGGCCCCGCAGCGGTTCAGGTGGTGCCATCCGGACCAGCGTTCAGACCTGAAGCCATTCACCAGTTATTGCTGACTACAATCTATTCAGCCCGAAAGGAGCTGGTGATCACAACGCCTTATTTCGTTCCGGATGACACCCTCTTCACTGCACTCATTTCAGCAGCGCATCGTTGCGTTGGAGTCACCATTGTGGTGCCCTCAAAGGTGGATTCACGACTCGTACGTTACGCCAGTCGATCGTTTTTCGACGATCTCCTCTCCGCAGGTGTGCAAATCGCAGCATTTAATGGAGGGTTGTTGCATACCAAGTCCATTACAGTGGACGGCGAAATCTGCGTGTTCGGCTCGGTCAATCTTGACATGCGCAGCCTTTGGCTCGATTTTGAGATATCCCTTTTTGTTTACGACCCGGGATTTATTCAACAGGTGCGGGCCATGCAGGCCAGATATATTGAAGATTCTGAGATGATGGACCTCAATGAGTGGCGAAAGCGTTCAAAAACTCAGCGATTCATTGAAAATGCCGCACACCTCGTGGGACCGTTGCTATAGAATTGACGATTGGCGATTGAAGATTGGTGGAATTTGCTTCGCCGCCCTATGAGTGGACAATCCACAGGATAAAGCAAAGAGGCGACGGCTGGTGACTCGGAATGTTTTGTCTACACTACAAACACCAGCTTGCCCACGCTATTACCAGATTCTAAGGGTTTAATATAAATCCAAGTAGAAAAAAGATTGACCTCGCTTTAAGTACATATTAAAATGTACATAATGCTATAGGGAGGTGATTAATCAATGGAAATCAATGCCGCAGAATTCCGGGCAAATTGTTTTAAAATTCTTGATCAGGTCAAGATAACGCATAAAGAGGTTATTATCACCAAGCGGGGCAAGCCGATTGCAAGACTGGTTCACTTTGCGCGGCAGAACGAAAAAGATCCTCTCCTTGGAAGCATGGAAGGGCTTGTTGAAACTATCGGCGATCTAACCAAACCTGTCATTGATCACGAGGCCTGGGAGCTTGATTAATTTATGATTCTGCTGGATACGCACACCTGGATATGGTCGCATAGCGCAACGAAACTGCTGTCCGATAATGTCAGAAAATTGATCAAAAAGACGCAAACCGATCAACGCGCCATTGCCTCGATTTCCATATGGGAATTTGCAATGATGGTGACCAAAGGGCGTATAAATGTAAAAATTGATCCGAAGCGCTGGCTAAACAATGCTATTGGTAAGAGCGGTCTATGGGTAATTGAGTTAACTCCTGAGATAGCGATGGAATCATGCAATCTTCCCGGAGGCTTCCATAAAGACCCGGCCGATCGCATCATTGTGGCCACAGCAAGAACGCATAATTTAACGCTTTTGACAAAGGATAGAAAAATTTTAGAATATCCGCATGTAACGGCTATGTGGTAAGAATAAATCCTCCTAACGTAACCGCTCCCGTGTCAGAGGTTCGGAGTCCAAAAAAAACATTAAACCCTGGACCGCTGATCCGTCCCGCCGGACGTCACATTGGTCCACCCCTACATCGCCAGCACCAGTTTGCCTATGCTATTCCCCGATTCAATGGCCTGGTGGGCGCTGACTACGTCTTCGAAGGGAAAGGTTGTTACCGGCATAGGGGGGATGAGACCCTCTGAATCCCATTTGAGAAGATCGGCCATGATGTGATGAAAGAGTTCGATATTCTCAAAGAGATAGATCAGGTTGAAACCGCTTATGGTCTTGTTGCTCCCCGTCAGGTCAAAGGGGTTGAAGCGGGGTGTTCGAAGATAGTACCAGATCAATTTGGGAAGGTTTTTCTTGCCCGAATTGGAGAACATGGATGCGAATCCGTAGATTAACAGCCGCCCACCCGGTCTCAGATGGTTATAGGAATGCCTGAGGGTTGAGAGCCCGTTTGCGTCAAGGATCAGATCATAGCCCTCAGGACTGATTTCTTCCGCCTTTTTCCACAGGTCCTGAGTGCCTTTGTCTATGACAAATGTGGCCCCGGCCTCTTTTGCCGGCGCTGATTTTTCAGATCTTCCCACTATACCCACACCTATATTACCATTTATCTTGAGGAGATGAAGGAGGGCGGTGCCAACTCCTCCGGCTGCCGAATGAACCAGGACCAGATCGGATTTCTTTAGATGACCGACTTGGTGAAGGGCATAGTAGGCTGTGAGATAGACAACCGGGAAGGAAGCGCCCCTAATATAGTCCCAGGTAGCCGGAAGACGCCATAGGTGTTCGGCCGGACAATTGACTCGGGTGGCATAGGCGCCAAATCGGGACGCGCCAAAGACATGATCGCCCGGTTTAAAACTCATGGTGTCCATTGCCGCATCCTTCACGACACCTGCGAATTCAAGACCGGGACACAGGGGATAGGCGCCCTTTGCTGCCTGATAGAGACCGAGTCTTACAGCAACATCGGCGAAATTGATGCCGCATGCCTTAACGTCAACCTGAACCTCCCCTGGTTGGGGATCCGCTATGGGGGTATCATCAATATGAAAGGCACTATAGCCCCCAGGTTTTTGGACAATAATTCTCTTGCGGGGTTTGGTCATACTGAGATCGTTAAATCGTTAAGTGGTTGAGTCACTCTTCCCTTTTGCCTTGTTTTTGTCGGGGATAATATCCTTTACCTTATTGATGACCGCGGGGATGGCATCAACACCTCTCTTATAAGGAAAACTAACCGATAACTCCCTGTTCTGTCAAAGACTAATCCTCCACATATGCCCAGATGCCTCCCCCGAGATGGTGGATGGTTGAAATAAAGCCTTTCCGATAGCCCCTTTTTTCGATACTTTGATATCCAGTTGAGATGATACTTGAATTTCCTCTTCGTATGGCTTAAGCTTGTTATATCATTCACTTTACACCTTGATCACAATGGCTATATGAAATATCTTTCGCAAACATGATTTGATTTTAACAAATAGATTGTAAAGGAGGTGGACACAATGATTATTGGTATTCCTACAGAAGTAAAGGTGGCGGAAAAACGGGTGGCTGTTACTCCCTCAGGCGTCAGGACCCTTGTACAGGGCGGTCACAAGGTCCTGATCCAATCAGGAGCTGGCCTGGGGAGTGGTTTTTCAGATGAGAGCTATATCCGGGCTGGTGCTGGGATGAAACCGGATCCAGCAACAGTATGGGCCGATTCGGACATGATCCTCAAAGTGAAAGAGCCCTTGCCACAGGAATACAATTTGATGCGACCGGATCAGATCATATTTACCTATCTGCATCTCGCTGCAGATCGCAAACTTGCTGAAACTCTTGTCAAAAAAAAGGTGGTCGGAATAGCTTACGAGACCATCCAGACCGATAAAGGGTCATTGCCCCTTCTGGCCCCCATGAGCGCCGTGGCAGGGCGACTTTCTGTTCAGGCAGGGGCTTATTGCCTTGAGGCCAAGACAGGCGGGATGGGGGTCCTGCTGAGTGGAGTCCCGGGGGTGCGACCTGCCTACGTGGTCATCATTGGGGCCGGTGTTGCAGGTCTGCACGCATGCTTCGGCGCTGCTGGAAATGATGCCAGGGTCACGATCTTAGACATTAATCAGGAGCGCCTGGACCATATCCATGACGTGATGCGGGGGAGTGTTACCACCCTCATGTCTAATGAAGGCACTCTCGAAGAGGAGATCATGAAGGCGGATCTTGTTATCTCTTCCGTACTTATCCCCGGCGCCACTGCGCCGAAACTGATCTCCAGGAAACTGCTCAAAAAGATGAAGCCGGGGGCGGTCATTGTCGATATCGCCATCGATCAGGGAGGCTCCTGTGAGACCAGCCGCCCCACAACCCATGAGAACCCCACCTATGTGGAGGAGGGAATCGTTCATTATTGCGTGAACAACATGCCCGGCGCCGTTCCCAGAACATCCACCATGGCCCTGACCAATGCGACCCTTCCCTATGCCCTTGAAATCGCAAACCTCGGCTATCAAAAGGCTATGAAGGGAAATCCAGCGATCGCCAGGGGCATGAATCTTATCAAGGGAGATGTGGTGCATAAGGTGGTGGCGGAGAGCGTAGGGCTACCGTATGTGCCCTTAAAATGAGATTAATTAGGAAATGAATACCAAATCCAATTTTAAAGTAATCATCATAGGTTGCGGTATAGCCGGTGCTTCACTTGCCTACTTTTTGGCTGCCCGAGGGATGAGAGATATTCTAATTCTTGAAAGGGAAGACCAGCCAGGCTATCATGCGACCGGCAGATCGGCAGCAGTATTAGTGGAACTGGACCTTGTTCCGTCGATCCTGCACTTGAAACTGTTGGGTGGACGATTTCTCAGAAATCCACCTCCCGGGTTTTCAGGGAACCCCTTGCTTGAGGAATCAGGCATACTCATAACATTTCAGGGGCCTCTGTGGGAACAGGTTAGTGAGATGGTCCCAGACCTGAGGCAATCGGGTGTAGTTGTCGATTTGCTGTCTCAGGAGGAGACCGTGTCCATGATTCCTGTTCTATCTCCTGAGAACTTTGATGGGGCTGTACTCCTCCCGAAAGACGGCCATATAGATGTGAACGAATTGCTTTGGAGCTATCTCCGACATGCTAAACGCCAGGGGGCAAAGCTTCGGTGCAAAGAAGAGGTCCGTGACATAAAGACCGATCAGGGCCGATGCAGAGGTGTCGTGACCAGCAGAGGAGAGTACAGTTCTCGCTGGGTGATAAACGCGGCTGGGGCATGGGGAGGAAGGATCAGGGGGCTCCTGGGCTATTCCCCGGTACAACTTACGGCCCACCGCCGTACGATCATCACATTTGCCGCTCCTGAGGGACTGGCTGTCAGTAAATGGCCGCTGGTCGCTGATTTGAGCCATGATCTCTACTTTTCACCTGAATCAGCAGGTCTCATGGCCAGCCCGATGGATGAAGACCCAATGGAACCCTGCGATGTCCGTCCTGACGAACTAATGGTCGCACAGACCATCGAGCGTTTGAAGCAGCTCACACCGCGATTGGTATTCAAGTCTATTACCAACAAGTGGGCCGGACTAAGAACCTTTGCCCCGGACCAGGTCATGGTGGTGGGAGAAGATCCAGAGGTGAAGGGATTTTTCTGGCTTTCCGGACAGGGGGGCGCAGGCATAGAGACCAGCTCGGCCGTTGGGCAGATCGCGTCTGAGTTGATATTGGATGGTCGCACCAAACTCATCGATGCACAAATCATCTCTCCGGCCAGATTCACCGCGTGATACATCCGTATCAACTACCACCGTCGAGCATTAGCGCTCCGATTGCCTCATTCCCTGAGAGCCCGCCTGACAAGCTGGGTAATATCCAGGACCTCGAGGGAGATCTTGTTCCTCCTCACATAGGTCATCATGGTCCTGACGCACTGCTGGCACGAGGTGATAATCGCGTCAGCGCCGGTACTCAGGATTTCTTCGATCTTTCGTTTCGCAATTTGGGCGGAAAGCTTTGCATCGACCATCTCCAAATTCCCGCCGCCCCCGCAGCATTGACAATTTTCCCGGTTTTGGGGGAGTTCCACGAAGCGGAGGCCCGGGATGGAGCGGAGGACCTCCCTCGGCGCTTCAAACTCCCTGGCCCCACGGCCGAGATCACAGGGGTCGTGATAGGTCACGGTCAGATCCAGTTCCTGGAGGGGCACACGTTTTTCCCTGATCAATTCCGTCAAAAACTGGGTGGCATGGCTGATCTTGAACTCGTCCGGATAATATTCCCTCCACATCTGGTAACAGGAGGGGCATGCAAAGAGGACCTCTTTGGCCCCTTTTTCACGAAGCGCCTCAAGATTATGCGTCTTAAAGGTATCAAACATATCCTTGAGACCGGCCCCCAACATGGGAAAACCGCAACACCATTCCTCTTTCCCCAGAAGGGTGAAATCAACATTGCTCCTGTCAAGGATCTCTACCAGGGCTATCGGGATCTTCTGGGCAACAGGGAAATAGGCGGCTGTGCAACCGGTAAAATAGACGATGTCGGCCTTTTCCCTGATATATCCATCAACGGGAGGATCGCGCATATCATCCACCCACTCGGCCCGCTCTTCGTTGTCTTCTGCAAAGACGTTGCGGTCTTCCGCCAGATTATCCCGGATCATGTTTATTTTCTTTGGATAATGACCGGAATGGACCATATCCTGCCGAAGGGAAAGCCACAGGTCTTTGAGGTGGATGCCTACCGGACATACCTCCTCACAGTTTCCACAAAGGGTACAGCGAAAGACCGTATTGCTGAAATCCTTCCACTCTTCCGAAGAAGGAGCCTTTCTGCCAAGCAGTCTGCTCAAAAACCCTCCCCGTCCCTTCAGGACTTGATTGAGCCCTTTCATGCGGTAAATGGCAGACAACTGCCCATCAAGGGATGCCGAAACCGCAGGGCACACATCCGCGCAGACCTGACAGTTGGTGCAGGCCCCCATTTCTAAGAGCTGCCTAACGCTGTAATCTTGATTGGACATATAGTCTCCGGGTATTTTATGTGGGCTGGACCTGGGCTGTTAGGCTGTAGTGTGTTAGACAGTTACCAATTGAGTTTGGAATTACGAGTTTGGAGTGCCTAAAGTTAAAAAAGGAAGAATTCTCATTTCAACTCCCTACTCCACACTTCCTACTCCTCTGCATATTTCTCAATCTCTGCGAGAAGCCATTTCTCAACCGCTTCCTTCCCCCGCATCAGATTTTCCATCTCCCCTTTGTCATCAGGCTTGATCTTGTACATCCAGCCCTTGCCGTAGCAGTCATCATTGATCAGTCCGGGGTTGGTCTCCAATTCTTCATTTACTGTTGCCAGTTCGCCATTTACCGGAGCATATACTTTTCCAAGCCATTTTCCGGATTCTATCTTGGCGAACTTCTTGCCTAATTTCAGCTTTTTGCCATCATCGGGGAGCTGGACATAGACGATTTCACCGGCCATGACCTGTGCAAAATCATCCATGCCCATGATCAGCAGATCGCCTTCTTCCTTGACCCAAAAATGATTTTCCTCGTAGTAAAGCTCGTCCGGCATGTTGTACCCTTCTATCTCCATCTCTTTTCCTCCTTTCATTCCGCCTCTTCCATCAATTCGTTAATAAACTCGGTTGTATTATAGATCTTGAACTTCTGCTTGCGCAATTTGGCGTTTGCCAGGTTATGGACACATGAATTGCACTCGGTCAGCACCACCTCGGCTCCCACCTCTTCTGCTTGCTCTAACCTTCGGCGTGCCATTGCAATGGAGTTTTTGGCATAGGCACCCCTCACGCCGCCACCGGCCCCGCAGCAGAGGGCGTTTTCACGGTTGTCCGGCATTTCCACAAAGTTGGTGGCGATCTTCCTGATTGTGTTGCGCGGTTCTTCATAGATTCCACAATGTCGTCCCAAATCGCATGGAGCATGATAGGTCACCCGTTTGTCGGTCTTTACATTGAAATCAAAATCCTGCAAAAACTGGGTAATGTGGATGATTTTTATCCCTTTCTCTTTGAGGCTGGCGTACTGGGGTTTGTTGTTAAAGGTGCGGGAACAGTAGGGGCAACCGGTAATGACCGTCATGGCGCCCGTTTTCAGGATGAGGTCGATATTTTCCGTGGCCAGGTGGTCCTTTATCTTGTACCCCACATCTTCAAGCACGCCGCTGCAACAGACCTCATCGATCAGGGTGTAGTTCACCTTTAGACGATCCAAGAGGTCTAATGTGGCCATGGTAGATTCATCCTCACGATAAGAACCTACACAGCCGATAAAGTAGACGTATTCCGCCTGTTTGTTCCTCTCCCTCTCAAAGTCCTCCGGCTCGTCTTCGGCATAGATATTGGAGTGCTTATCAAGCACCTCATTCATCCCCTTAAAGGCCGGATGACATGACCCGACCTTGACCATATCTTTCCTTACCTCCTTAATAATATCGGGGACTTCTACCCCGGAAGGACAGTTATGGAAACAATTGGCGCAGGTTGTACACTGGAACATGGTCTCGATCAGTTCGTCGTTCAGGTCAATCTTCCCGTCCATAACCTCCTTCAGAATAAGCATCTTACCCCGCGCATTAAGGGCAGGCCGGAGGGTCGCTCCATATACAGGGCATACCGCCTGGCAAAACCCGCATCGAGAGCACTTCAGGATCTGCTCGCGATATTTTTTTTCAAATTCGTATTTAGATGTCATTCATCATCTCCTGACCCGGACAAGCCGAAACTAAGAATATCTCACGCAAAGGCGCAAAGACGCAAAGAAAAGCAATAATAAATTCTTTGTGCTTTCAAAGTAGCCCATAAACTCTACGTTCCTTATTGGATCTTTGTTTTTTCATTCGACGTTCGATGTTGGATGTTCGATGTTCGACGTTCATCTTTTTCTACCCCGCTATAGCGTGGCTTTCAGCGTACTGCACCAGGCGCCGCTTCCAACCCCATCTTGCCCGGGTTTAGGATATTATTAGGGTCAAACATTTTCTTGATATGGCGCATTACGTCCATTGCTACCGGGTCATGCTCTAAAGTCATGAATGAGGCCTTGGACAGTCCGATTCCGTGTTCACCGGTGAGTGTTCCGTCTAAATCAATAGCCAACTTGAAGAGATCGGCGCTTGCCTCTTCCATACGCTTCACCTGTTCCGGGTCATAGCCGTTGTAGAGGATCTGGGGATGGAGGTTGCCGTCGCCCGCATGGCCATAGGTCGCAATCCGGATATGGCGCTTTTCTGAAATCGCCTGGATCCCCTTCAAAAGCTCGGCGATCTTTGTCATGGGAACAGTTACATCTTCGAGGACAAAATGTGTTTTGATCCTGGCCAAAACCGCATAGGCAGATTTCCTGGCCGCCCATAGATCTTTCACCTCTTTGTCGGTCCTGGCCTGTTTAACCTCCTTGGCGTTATTCTCTTCAAAATTCTGAATTACCTTCTTTATCTGGTAATCAGTTTCTTCCTGGGTATAGCCGTCGGTCTCTGCCAAGAGCATGGCCTCTACTTCGGGGAGGTTGAGATCGGTATTTTGATTGATGGCCGCAAGTGTTTCCCTCCCCAAGATTTCAAGGGCGCTCGGGATTATACCGCTGTGCATGATCTGGTTGATAGCCCTCCCTGTATCCTCCAAACTGTCAAAGGTGGCAAGGGCAGTGCTGGTCGCAGTAGGCTTTGGGTTTATCTTAAGGATGATCTCCGTGACAACCCCGAGCGTCCCCTCAGATCCCACAAAGAGCTTTGTCATGTCATATCCCGAAACGCTTTTCATAGTTTTAGAACCTGTTCTCATGATCCTGCCGTCCGGAAGGACAACCTGGAGGCCTAAAACATAATCCTTAGTTGTGCCGTACTTTGCCCCTTTGAGTCCCCCGGCATTGGTGGCGACATTCCCTCCCAATGTGCTGACCGTTCCGCTTGCCGGATCAGGGGGGAAAAGAAATCCGAAAGGGGCAAGGGCCTTTTCGAGATCAGCATAAACGACCCCGGGCTGAACAACTGCCAACCGATCTTCTATACTGATCTTTACGATACGGTTCATGCGGCTCAGGTCCAGGACAATTCCTCCCTCAATCGGGACCGCCATACCGGAAAGGCCCGTTCCGGCGCCCCGGGGGATCACCGGAATCCTTTCCCTGTTGGAAAGCTTCAATATTTCAGATACCTGATCCGCGGTCTCGGCCCATACAGCACAGGCAGGTCTGTGGCTGTGCTCTGAGGCGTCATAAGAAAAGGAGACCATATCGATCAGACTGTCGGTGTAGTTTTCTTCTCCAACGATTTCAATTAGGGCCTGTTTTATTTTCTTATTCATGATTACTCCTTATGTATGGCATTCATAGCCACAACCACCGGGGCGATAATGATATGCAGCAACCGGCTGAAGGGGATATATGCGATAAAAGCCCCTGTGAGGGCAGCATGGATATACCACATAAATCCATATACCTCTGTCAGTCCTCTCGGGGCGGAAAACAACAGACTTATCCAGTATCCGACGATGCTGTACTCTGCTCCTGCAGGGTATCCTGTCAACGCGATTCGCATTCCTTCCAAAATAAAACCTATGATAACGATCCCTCCGATCAGACCAAGGGCCACACGGTCCTGCTCAGGGAGGCCGGGGGTCCGGTCAGCGCGATTCAACCATCCCCTAACATAGGCAAGGCCCATCCCGATGAGGATCATAATCCCTGTCAAATCGAACAAGAACCCGGTCAATGGGTAGTTCTTGTTTACCATATCCCACACTACAGGCCATTCCGCCTTCCAGAGTGAACCACAGAGGGCTATCAGCCCCCAGAAAAACCGGAATACAAAGGGGTAAAAGATTAGTGCATGTATGATCCATCGTCTATGTGACTGCCTGTAAAGCCTCCTCTGCAGAAATACGTCCCAGAACAGGGCCCTCATGATTACGATGATGTTGGCCGAGAAGAGGACCTTAAACGCGTTCATCAACAAGCTGAAAAGCTTGGCAAAGGGATTCCCGCTCGCAATTCCCGGCAGAGAGCCGCTCAGATAGACAGAGAAGAAGAGGAGTAGACCGCATAGGAAAATCAGCAGTGCAACAATGGTGATGGTATCATCCACTGAAAATGTGGCAGTATGACAGGGCATGCAGATGATGCTCTTGGCAGGCAACGCCATGGC
>JAOZQV010000336.1 GCA_029932035.1 Deltaproteobacteria bacterium
AGACCGCCACCAAGGCCGAAGGCACCCCGTGTCCGCTGACATCAAGCATGTAAATGCCCCAGTGGGTTTCGTCTAATCGAACCATATTAAAGATATCGCCCCCGATCCTTTCACAGGGCATAAACTGCCATGCCACGTCTACCATACCCGTATCAGGAGGCTCTTGAGGAAGCAGACTTCGCTGGATCCCTGCCGCAGCCTTGAGGTCTTCATCTAACGCTTCCTGTTTTTTGAGAAGCTCCTCATTTGCCTTAATCACCTCATTGGTCAGCCCTGCGATCTTCAATTGCGCCCTGACACGGGCGAGGACTTCCCCCCTGTCAAACGGTTTGGTCACATAATCGGCGCCACCAAGATCAAGGCCCTTTATTTTATCTTCCGTCTGCGTCTTGGCAGAGAGAAATATAATAGGTATATTAGCCGTCCGGTCATCGCCTTTGAGTTCGGCACAAACCTCGTAGCCATCCTTTTTCGGCATCATAATGTCAAGCAGGATAAGGTCCGGTATTTCCCTGAACGCCAATGCGATAGCCTCTTCCCCATCCTCGGCCTCTAACAGCTCATAGCCTTCCTTTTTCAGGATTGCTGTCAGGAGTTTTCGATTGACTAAGTTGTCGTCTACAATGAAGATTTTTTCGGACATTTCGGCTGCTCCTTTAGCAGGTTATGGTTGTCTCCTCCATAAGGTAATCGAATATATGTTATCTATGTCAGCGACACAAGGATTTTTCCTAATCCTCTAATATGACCTTTCTCTCCTTCAGCGCTTCCCTGAACGCCTCAATTCCCTGCTCCAGCCCAGCTAAGTCAATTTCACCCTCTTGTGGTATCCCCTCCTTCACAACCATTTCAAACTGAAGGAACCTTTGTTCAAGCTGTTTCGCTCCTATATTCCCTGCAGCGCCCTTCAGACTGTTGGCGGCCTCCTCAACCCTTCTTGCATCCCCCTCCCTGATCCCCTCTCTGATCTGATCTATCTTTTGAAGACAGTCATCCAAGAACAGGGAGGCAATCTCTCTCAGGAGTTCCATATCTCCGTCCACAACTTCCATTGCCCTTGAAAAATCGAATGCCTCCTGGTCCGGCAATTTATCTGCATCCGCTATGAAAACATTCCCGTCCCTGTTCAAGCCGAAAGGGAGTGTTACATGGAAAGTACTACCGGGACCCCCTTCCTCGCTTTCAGCCCAAATGCTCCCCCCCATAACGTCCACAAGCTTTCTGGATAGTGATAGTCCCAACCCTGTTCCGCCATGCTTCCTGGTCGAGGAACCGTCCCCCTGGCTGAAGCTGTCAAAGATCGTTTCCATTTTGTCAGGCGGGATCCCCAAACCGGTATCCGAAACCATAAAATGCAGGACAACGGATGATTCCTTTTCCTCCTCAACCGCCACACTGATAGACACCCCACCCTCTTCTGTAAACTTAACCGCATTCTCCCCCAAATTGACCATAATCTGCTCCAGGCGCACAGTATCCCCAACCAAGGCAGTTGGCACTTCGTTCCCGCTTTTGAAGTCAAGCGCCAGCCCCTTGTCGCGTGCCTTGGGCATCAGCATCCCAACAACTTCCTTCAGAACGGACCCGGGATCAAAAACCTTCTTTTCGACTCTGATTTCCGCTGACTCGGACTTGGAAAACTCGAGGATATTGTTCAGGATTGCGAGAAGGTCATCAGCGGATTTCATTACGATCTCCAGATATTCTCTCTGTTCTTTGTCTAACTTGGTGTCCAAGGTGAGGCGGGTCATCCCCACAATCCCGTTGAGCGGGGTCCGTATCTCGTGACTAATGTTGGCTAAAAACTCGCTCTTGGCAATGTTTGCTGCCTCAGCCCTGATCTTTGCATCCCTCAATTCCTTCGACTGCTCTTCTAATCTGCGGATTGACTCCCTGGCCAATCTCACGGAAGCCACCGTTCTATTTCTAAGCCGCTCAGCAGTCCTGGCCGTCAGGGAGATGTATAAACCGGCGAAATATATGCAGCATAGTTTGGGTATTTCCAAGGAGAGGGGGAAAGAATGATGTTCAAAGTGCGCTATGTAGAAGAGCATAGCGATATAGGCAAGTACGGACACATGGAGAAAGACCAAAACCCTCCTAAAGCTCGTATTTGTCTGGTCAGCAACCCGGATAAGCATTAAAAAGAATAACAGGCTTTTGTATCCCCCTGAAAAGTAAATGGCCGAAACAAAAACAAATATATCCGCGGCCAGGAAAAAGATCCCTAAATCGAATTTCCCTGTTGTTCCGTAAAACAGATAGAGTATGGCCGCAGACAAAACTGTGTAAGATAAGGCTATGGCGGAAAAATCCAGGAAGGGTATCCACGAAAAGACCTTAAATACATAGTAGTTGTGTATCAGTATGAAGAAAGATATGAGGGCAAAACCCAGGAGGCGTAACACAGGGAGCTGGATCACGTTCAGACGATATTGAGCCTTTTTCTTCCTCTCTGCGATCTTTTGAGGATCCAGTTCTAAGGTAACGGGGGCCGGATTCATTTTCTGTTCCTTCTATTCACTTTAGGCACTTCAGTTACACCTTCTATTGCATCGACAACTATTTGAGGCCGGATAGGTTTTGACACATATTCATCCATACCCGCCTCGAGACAACGTTCCCGATCCCCTTTCATGGCATGGGCAGTCATTGCGATGATCGGAATATGGCCACCTTTTTCCTTCTCTTTTTCACGAATTACGGCCGTTGCCTCAAAACCATCCATTTCGGGCATCTGCACATCCATCAGGACAACATCAAAGGGTTCCCGTTCAAAGGCGGCCACCGCCTCTTTACCGTTTCCGGCCACCACCACAAGATAGCCCCTTTTGGTGAGGACTTTGGCGGCCAATCGCTGATTGACCACATTGTCCTCCGCAAGGAGGATGCGGAGCCCGGCCCTCCCCTCCCGGACGGAATGCTTTGTAACGAGATCGTTTTCCCCCGACTCGGCCCCGTCTATATCAAGAACCGTCAGGATTGCGTCAAACAGTTCAGACTGCTTTATGGGCTTGGTCAGGTAAGCCGCAATACCCAATCTACGGCACTTTTCGGCATCACCCCGCATCCCCACCGAAGAGGTCATCATGATCATAGGGGCGGTCCAGTCCGAATTCTCTTTTATTTCTAAAGCAATTCCAAAGCCATCTTTTTCTGAAGCATGTGCATCCAACAGCACCAAGGAAAAGGGCCTCCCGGAACGTCCAGCATCTTCCAGCACCCGAAGTGTATCCTCACCCCCGGCGACCGTGGGCGACATCTCCCAGCTCAGCAGAACTTCTTTGAGTATCTCCCTGTTGGTCTCGTTGTCGTCGATTATTAGGACAGGCAAACCCTTTAGATCGGACAGATCCGTTTTTCCGTGCGACAAGGGCATTTTTTGCAGACCGAATCTTGCGGTGAACTGAAACGTTGACCCCGCTCCCTGCTCACTTTCCACCCAGATCTTCCCGCCCATCATAGCGGCCAATTTGGAAGATATGCTCAGCCCCAGACCGGTGCCCCCATACTGGCGTGTGGTGCTCTCATCGGCCTGAGAAAAGGCCTCAAAGATTTTTTCCTGCTTCTCACGCGGGATCCCGATACCGGTATCCCTGACCAAAAAGTGTAAAAGGACATCATCCTCGCCTTCATCTTCGAGCTTTACCTCAACAACCACTTCGCCCTTTTCCGTAAATTTGAGCGAGTTCCCCGCCAGGTTTACGATGACCTGACGCAATCGCCCGGGGTCGCCCACAAGGGCAACAGGGACATTCCTGTGAATCCGGCAGGCTAACTCCAGGCCCTTATTATGCGCCAGATATGCCAGGCTCTTTACAGTGTCTTCCACCGCGTTGTTGAGATTGAAGTCGATCTGCTCAAGCTCTAACATGTCGCCCTCTATCTTCGAAAAGTCTAAGATATCGTTCAACAGCGATAACAATGAATCTGCAGAAGTCTTTACCATTCCCAAATACTCTTTTTGTTCATCAGTGAGCTTTGTGTCTAAACAGAGATCTGTCATGCCGATTATCCCGTTCATCGGGGTCCTGATATCGTGACTCATATTGGCAAGAAAGAGACTCTTGGCCTGGTTGGCCTTTTCGGCCGCCTCTTTGGCCAGCGCTAATTCTTCCTGGGTAGCCTTCAGTTCACGGATCGCGTTTTCCAATTCCTGATTCTTCTGGACCGCATTTTCAAAGGAGGAAAAGAGAAGATCTACCATCTGCATCCGGTCTGAGGTAACTGTATACTGCTCGCCCCTGAAGAATATCTTAAATCCCCAATCCCCGGATGCGGTCCTGCGGAGTTCCCGGTTAA
>JAOZQV010000337.1 GCA_029932035.1 Deltaproteobacteria bacterium
TGCACAAGAGACGTATCGAGAAGCTCTTAGTGGTTGACGATAGAGGGAGACTCGAAGGGCTTATTACAATAAAGGATATTGAGAAGATTAAGAAATTCCCAAACTCATGTAAGGATGATCTCGGCCGATTAAGAGTGGGGGCTGCTGTGGGCGTTGGGCCTGACATGAAGGAACGAATTGAGGGTCTTATGAAAGCCTCGGTGGATGTGGTGGTTATGGATACTGCACACGGTCATTCGGAAATGGTGCTTAAGAGTGTGGAAAGCGCCAAAGGGGACTTTCCCGATCTCGAGTTGATTGCCGGGAATGTGGCCACTGCCGAGGGAACCCAGGCCCTTATCGATGCAGGCGCGGATGCCGTGAAGGTCGGTGTAGGACCCGGCTCAATCTGTACGACCCGTGTGGTGGCCGGTGTTGGTGTGCCCCAGATGACGGCTATTTTGGAGTGTGCTGCCCAGGCAAAGAAATCTGCAGTTCCTGTTATGGGGGATGGGGGAATCAAGTTCTCCGGTGATATCACAAAGGCATTGGCCGGGGGCGCGGCCACCATAATGATTGGAAGCCTGTTTGCAGGGACCGAGGAAAGCCCCGGCGAGACAATACTGTTTCAGGGGCGCACCTACAAGGTCTACAGGGGGATGGGCTCATTAGAGGCTATGAAGGAGGGGAGCAGGGATCGGTATTTTCAAGAAAAAACCGACTTGGAGAAGAAGCTGGTCCCTGAAGGCATTGTGGGCAGGGTGCCCTATCGCGGACCACTGACAGAGACAATTTACCAACTCGTGGGCGGGTTGAGGGCTGGAATGGGTTATCTCGGATGCCCCAACATAGAAGAACTCCAAACCGATCCTCAGTTTATACAGATCACAGCAGCCGGCCTCCAGGAAAGCCACGTACATGACGTAATAATCACAAAGGAAGCGCCGAACTACCGTATGGAGTAGCCCCTTGTCATTGACTATTGAATATTGACTATTGAATATTATAAAAGCAGGACATTTGAATAATCTGTGATAATCTGCATAATCTGCGGATGGGATTGTTGACTGATGATTTAAAAACCCGCAACCCCTTGCCATTGACTATTGGCCACTTACCAATAATTGCCAGTATCCATTACCCAGTTTCAAATTTCAAGTTTCAACCCGCAACCCGTAACCAATGCCCAATGATAAATGCCAAATGATAAATGATAAGGCCGGAGGCCTCAAATGACTGCCAATCTTTATGATCAAAAAATACTCATCTTAGATCTTGGGTCTCAGTATACCCAGCTTATTGCCAGGAGGGTCAGGGAGGCCAAGGTTTATTGTGAGATTCATCCCTTCAATATGAGCCTTCAAAAGATAAAGGATTTTTCCCCGAATGGCATCATCCTCTCAGGGGGTCCTTCCAGCATATATGACGAGAATGCGCCTTTTGCTGAAAAGGGGTTAATTGACATAGAGGCGCCTATTCTCGGGATATGCTACGGTATGCAATTCCTCACCCATCTTTTGGGCGGGGTGGTCTCTAAATCCGGTGACCGTGAATACGGGAATGTCCGGATCAGGATTGAAGATGAAAGGGATCTTTTCCATGGGCTTGGAAGAGGGGAGGAGAAAACCGTATGGATGAGCCATGGTGATCGTATCGATCAGATGCCGAAAGGGTTTGAGATCCTGGCAGGGAGTGATAACAGCCCTGTGGCAGCCATGGCCGACGTGAAAAGGAGGCGCTTTGGGGTACAGTTCCATCCTGAAGTGGCCCACACACCGGATGGGTCCAGGATTATAGGCAACTTCCTTTTCAGGATATGCGGATGTGAACCCTCGTGGAATATGGTATCATTTGTCCGTAAGACTATCAAGGCCTTGAAAGACGATATCGGTGAAGACAGGGTTATCTGTGGGCTTTCCGGGGGGGTGGATTCATCCGTGACTGCTGTTTTGCTCTATGAGGCCATTGGAAAAAACCTCTCATGTATTCTTGTGGACAACGGACTTCTGAGGAGGGATGAGGCCCGAGAGGTCATGGAGATATTCCAGGGGTATTACGGTATGGACCTGCACCTAATAGACGCACCCGAACATTTCTTGAAACATTTAGACGGGGTAACCGACCCGGAAAAAAAGAGGAAGATCATCGGCAGGGAGTTTATCCGGATTTTTGAGGAGAAGGCCAAGGAATTGGGGAACGCGAAATACCTGGCCCAGGGCACCCTCTATCCGGATGTGATTGAGAGCGTATCGTTCAAGGGTCCTTCCGCTACCATCAAGAGCCACCACAATGTGGGAGGGTTGCCCCATGTCATGAATCTGGAGCTGGTTGAACCCCTCAGGGAACTCTTCAAGGATGAAGTACGCGAGGTGGGCGTTGAACTCGGTCTTCCGAGGGAACTGGTCATGCGGCAGCCTTTTCCAGGTCCCGGCCTCGCGGTAAGGATCCTGGGGGAGATTACGAAGGAGAGGCTTGAGATATTGAGGGCTGCCGATGCCATAACGATCGAGGAGATCAAGATGGCAGGGCTGTACGAAAAGGTCTGGCAGTCATTTGCGGTTCTTTTACCTGTCAGGACGGTCGGTGTGATGGGAGATGAAAGGACCTATGAGAATGTGATTGCTGTCAGGAGTGTGGACAGTTTGGATGCCATGACCGCAGACTGGTCAAAGATACCCTACGAAGTCCTGGGCAGGATTTCCAACAGGATTATCAACAGCGTCAAGGGAGTGAACCGTGTTGTCTATGACATATCCTCCAAACCGCCAAGCACCATTGAATGGGAGTAGGGCTTTTGTTAAATCTCTCCTTATCTCCTGATAATATTAGAGAATCATTCCAGCAGTCCATAATGCCGGCAATCATGTTATGAAACAAACCTCGTTGTATCAACGTGCGCATCTGTCAGCGCAACTTTTCTTTTTTATCAGTATCCTGTTTAGCTGGAGTCTGCTTCCTGTTAGTGCGCAAGAACGCGGCCAAGCCGAATGCCCTGATGTTAGCCAAGGCGCGGAACAGTTAGTTGCCTACGAACTCACCCAGATACAGTTGGCTATTAGCCTATGGGCACAAGCGCAGGTCCAGGCCAGGGTCGGAGATTATGTTGTCCGCCAAGAGAGCAACGATCTTGAGACCCTCTACGCGGAAGCCGCGGTAGCTGAAATGGAATCCAGAAGGATTACCCAGGCCCTGGCAGAGCGCACAGGGGGAATCGCCGTTTTTCCTCCGGGAGGGGGGCTAAAGGGAAAACAGAGGGCCGAGGAGAAAATTATGGTTGAATTGGAAGGAGATGCTTCAGGACTCATGGATATTGCCCGCAGTTCCATAGAGTATCCTACCGTTGACGCAGTATACCAGGCCCTCCAATTTCTTATTCTGCATGGCTATGACGTTGTACGGATGAAAGACCGTGCTATCGATCCTTTGGCCTCTGGGTTTTGGGATATCCACTTGAACCTGCGCACGTCCAACCACCATATCATTGAATTACAGCTGCATCTCAGGGAAATTCTCAGGTATAGCATGGGTGAGGGGCATAAAAAGTACGAACAGGTCCGCAACATTGAAGCCGAGGCTGTTCGTGAAGGACGGTTGCTTACGCCGAAAGAACGCTCAACGATTGATCGACTTAATTGTGAGCAAAAACAGTTCTACAGGGCAGCCTTCCAAAGGGGACAGGTGGGTGCACGTAGGGTCTCAGATTGACTATTCTTGAATGCCCGGATCAGAACGATCAAATGTACCGGAATCTGAAATTGTGTCTGAGCAGACTTCTCATTCAGGAACTAAGTAGCCTGGCTACCCTTACCAGTAATCTCTTGGCCACAACCGGCTTTGTAAGGTAATCGTCTGCCCCTGCGTCAATCACCTCCACTTCAGACTCCACTTCATCCTTTGCCGTAAGCATTATTATAGGAATGAATCGTGTCGACATCTGAGATTTGAGTTTCCTTATGAGAGTTACCCCATCCATTTTTGGCATCAAAAAATCTGTGATTATGAGATTAGGTCTCTCCGTCGATGCCATTTTAAGCCCCTCCAACCCATTTTCCGCCGTGATCACGAGGTAATCCTCCGCCTCCAATAGATGTCTAAGGAGCTTAAGAATAATAGCGTTATCATCAACAACAAGGATCTTTTTAGGGGTCACGCTGATCAGTGACGCCTTTGATGCAGGAGAGTGCTCTTCCGGTAAACCTTCTTCCTGGCCAGGAGGCTCATAGACAGGACCCCCGGTAGATCCCCTTGCCTCTGGGGGAGCCACACGAAAAACCTCATCAATAGTAGTAAGCCCCTGCATGGCTTTTGT
>JAOZQV010000338.1 GCA_029932035.1 Deltaproteobacteria bacterium
GCAAGGCTGTCTGTGAATTCTCCTGTGCCCACCCTGAAGATCCTGTCAGGTTCGCTATCTATGGTCTGAAAGACCTGGCCAAGCTGTTCTTCCAAATTGACATGGACCCTCAGATTGGGACGGTTAAAATATGCCTGAAGGATACAATAGCTGCAATCCAGAGGGCAGTTTGTTCCCACGTTTAGTATCTGGTATCCGCAACAGATATACTCCCTGGTTCCTGGACATGGTTTAAGAAACTCCCCCTGATAGGATACGAGATGCACGGTATCCTTGCCCATATCCATTTTCATTTCGTCTGAGAGGTCGGGAACTTCCTCAGAGCTTTCATCCCGTTCTTTCCTGACAGGTATATCTTTTAGCTGCAACAGGATTGATTTTGTGGATGGATATTTCTGAACCCCTTCATCTAAAATCACTTTGTTTATTCTTGTTAACATGAGATATCGATAATCCCTAACTTGGATAAACTCGAAAAAAAGGTCTCACGCAAAGGCGCAAAGACGCAAAGAAAACTTAAACTCTATTCGTAACCCAAAGATGAGTTTCTGATGGTTTTATGATCTCTTCGTGATCTTCGTGGTGAACAAATCCTTTTTCCAGGGATCTGTTAAGCTGTCAATATCTTCTCTCATAAAATTCTCTAGCTTCACCCTTAATGACGGACCGTCTTTAAAAAGGATTTCGAGACGATAATAAGGCGACTCAAAAGAGGGGGAATGGTCGATCCTGACCATTTTTCCGAGATTCAACTTGGAAACCATCTTTTTGAACTCTCTTTCCGCCTTTGATACTGAAGGATAACGTCTCATCCTAAGGCCACGGATCAGCGCCCTCCCCTTTTGAGGATTGTTCATCCGGCTATCGGATTCTATCCGTTTCACTGACTGATCATCTAAGATGACAGGAATAGATGTGCCCTCAATATGCGCTAAATCAACTGCATACTCAATCAATTGTCGCTGTTGATTAACTGTTAACTTTATATTTGATATAAGATCGATAATAGACGATCTTGAGATCGAATCGATATCAAGGAGCATCATTGCATTCCTCAATGATAGTTGTCCCTGGGCAATAGATTCCTTGGCCTGAATGTCCATCTTCTCTTCAAGCCTCAGATAGGAAGAAAGGGTAGCCTTGTTGGATGGAAGGTTGAGCAAAGGCATATAGCGCTCTACGATTTCCAAGGTTTTGATCCAGGGAATGAGACGGGCCAGAACCATTCCCTTCTCCACGTCATTAAGTTTTCTAACAGCAAGATTGTCATGGAGATTCAGCAGGAGGCATTCAAGCGGCAGGATATCATCGCCTGACAAGACCCGACATCCTGCGCGATCCGTCTTCAATGATTTCAAGGCCTTTATCCTGCGATATCCAGTAATAATTGTTATGCCCCCCTGGTCGTCCTTTTTGAGCAGCGGCGGGTTAATCAGGCCAACCCTTTCTATAGACTGCATCAGGGGATTGAGATCGAATCCAAAACTCATACAGCATGGACCGGGAGAATCATCAATATTGCTCAAGACCACCGGTTGGGGCATAATCTCTGTGATATTATTAATATCCATCATTCTCCTGAGACCTTTCCTATTTCATAATCTTAATCTTACTCAAAACGATTATGATTAAGAGTACGGTTAAAATTATGATGTGCCTGTGAACGTCTACTTCATTTCTTTTTCTTACGCGAAAGCATTCCCATGATCGACGCGATTTCGGTGCAACCCAAGACACGGGCAGCACAAAAATAGATTATTATCCCGATTATTATAAGTACGGATAGGTTGATGACCATGCCTAAGAGACTTGTGCCCTTACCGGCAATTAGCCACTCGGAGTGAAAATAATAGACACCAAGGCCCATAAGCGAGGCCGCCACGACCGACTTAGAGACAGATATCAGGACCGGTTTGAGATTGAGAACTGAGGTCTTTTTCTTTAGAAACAAAATTAGGAGCAAAAACTGAACAGACGAAGCAATGGAAAGGGCGAGCGCGAGCCCCCCGTGTTTCAGTGGTCCCATGAGCGCCAGGCTCAAAGTCAGATTGATTACCAAGGCAACTACCGCCACTTTTACAGGGGTCTTTGTATCCTGGAGGGCATAGAATGCTGAAACCATAATCCGGACCCCGGAAAATGCCCAAAGGCCCAAGGTGTAATAGAAGAGGGCATAAGCCGTCATCACAGATGATTGTGCATCAAATGCGCCCCTTTCAAAGAGGATCTGAATAATCGGTTTACCAAGTATTATCAGACCCACCATAGATGGCAAGGTGATAAAGAAAACAAGGCACAGGGCATGGTTCAGGGTGCTCTGAAACTGACCAAGGTCCTTTTTAGCCGCCTCAGTTGCGAGGGAGGGAAGCGCCGCAGTACTTATGGCTATGGCGAAAATACCGAGAGGAAACTGAACAAGACGGTCGGCGTAGTAAAGCCATGAAACGCTCCCTTCCGGCAGGAATGTGGCAAGTAATGTTCCAACAAACTGATTGAACTGGTACACGGCAGACCCAAGAATCGCGGGGAGCATAAGGAGACCTATCCTCTTCAACGCAGGATGATCTAATTGCCATTTTGGGTATAGTCTGAGACCTTCTCTGATAGCCGATGGGATTTGTAAACCTACCTGCAGGGCTCCGCCTATAAGGACACCTATTGCTACACCAACAATCGGGGCTTCGCAATGAGGGGAGATCAGATATGCAGCGCCGATGATACCCACATTCAGAAAAATGGGGGCGGCTGCCGGTGCAGCAAAATGCCGCAGAGAATTTAGAACCCCCATAAAAAAAGCCACAATGCTGATGAAGAATATGTATGGGAATGTTATGCGGGTCAGCAGGACGGTTAGATCATATTTGACACCGGAACTCCCGAAACCAAATGCCTGAATCCTTACTATCCAGGGAGAAAAAAGAATGCCTAAGAGGGTTACTATAACTAAGGTAATGGAGAGCGTTGTCAGAACAACCCTTGCTAAATCAAAGGCATCTTTTTTAGTCTTGAGGGTCAGATATTCCGTGAAAACTGGGATAAAGGCAATGGTGAGAGAACCTTCGGCAAAAAGCCGTCGCAAGAGATTAGGGATGCGGAATGCCACGAAAAAGGAGTCAGCAGCCATCCCGGAACCGAAAAGCGCTGCCAAAACCATATCTCGAACCAGACCAAGGATCCGACTCTGGAAGGTGAAAAAACTGACTATCCCGGCTGCACGGCCAAGGTTTCTTTTTTCAGGGTTGCTCTCTCTAATTGACACAGAAAATCCTTGACATAACAGATCCTTTTTCTTATCATAAAAAATTAATTCTTTTCAGCGTTGCAAAGGAATTCAATTTGACTCGAAAAAGATGTATTTTGAACTTTTTACGGACGAATTAATATTCAATCGTAATATTCAATCCATACGGAGGCCCGGATTTGGCAAACCACAAATCAGCCCTTAAGAGGGCAAGACAAAGCGAGGTCAAGAGAATTAGAAATAAGGGTTACAAGACAAGGGTCAAGAAGGCGGTCAAGGAAGTCCGAATCGCCTTAGCTGACGATTCAGTAGACCAGGCCAAAAAGAGCTTTGTTAAAACCGTTTCTATTATTCAAAAGGCCGCTTCTAAAGGTGTAATCCACAGGAAACAGGCGTCTCGAAAGATTTCCCGTTTGGCCACCCAGATTAACCAGCTTACGGCATCTAAAGGCTGATCAGTCCCAAAGCGCTCCACGCAGACAGGCTACAAAGACAAGACCAGGTTTTCGAGAATAAGCTGTGGTTTAGAGCCCGCTTTCAGGTGCCCGTCGGCCTGATATAGCAGATACAGGGCATTTTCAAGGTTCTTTATGCTCCAATGCTTAGACTGTTGAAGAATCTTATTTGCTAAAAACGGTGGAACACGAAGTCTCTTAGTCACATCGGCAGCCCGCCCCCCCTGCTCGGTGATGGATTTGGCCTGGATAATCAGGCGGATTTGCCTGTTAAGCATCCCAATAATTCCAAATTCTGCATCCCTACCCTCCTCTTCTATATACCTGCCTAATATCGACATTGATTCTGGGCGCCGTCTGAGCGATATTTGATCCATTAATTCGAAAATTGTATAGATGCGGCTATAAATGGCGAGTCCCTTGATTTCCTCTACCCCAACAGTCCTCTTTCCATGGCGGAGATATAATTTTTCAAGCTCAGAGCTGAGATTCCTCAATCGGTTCCCCACAATACCCTGGAGATAGACACAGGCCTCTTCTGTGATTGTTAACCCGAGATCTTTTGCCATTCTCTTTATCCACGGCAG
>JAOZQV010000339.1 GCA_029932035.1 Deltaproteobacteria bacterium
TGGGTAGATCATAACGGAGACATTCATGGCGAATGGAAAGGGTAATCTGTTCGGCTAATGACTCAAAGAGTCCGGTAACCTCCTGTCCAAAGTAATAACCGAGGTTGATCCTGTCCACCGGTGTGCTGATAAAATAGCCGGGAAAGAGTATCTTTCTACCCTTTTGAATCAGGGCAATGATCGATTCGCGTGAAGGAATGGGCTCCGGGGTCACGTGCTCGAAGCAATCACTCCCCTCACAGGAAAGCACGAGTTGGTCGACGATGCCAGGGATCTCCCGCCGGTAGCGCTCTCTGCTTGACTCATCAATCTTGCATTGGTCTTCCTTTGGCATGCTCTTCATGGTATTCTCCTCATGTCCCCCTGCACCCTCTAACATACCTGACCTTCCTGTCTCCAAAAGGGAGAGAGTTCCCGCAGTCTTGCGATAATCGGCGGAATCTTATCTATCACGAAGTCGACCTCATCCTCGGTATTATAAACGCTCAGACTGAACCGTACGGATCCATGAGCCATGGTAAAGGGTACGCCCATGGCGCGAAGCACATGGGAGGGCTGAAGGGACCCGGAGGTGCAGGCCGACCCGGAAGAGGCGCAGATACCGAATTCATCCATGAGGAGGAGGATGGATTCTCCTTCAATGGATTCAAAGCTTATATTGGTGGTATTTGGAAGCCTTTCAGAACCGCCGCCGTTTACGCGGCTATTGGGAATCTGCCTCAATAACTCTCTTTCAAGTTTGTCTCGGAGGGCTTTGACCTTGGTGTTTTCTTCTTCCATACGGTTGGCGGCCAATTCGCAGGCCTTGCCGAGTGCGATGATACTCGCCGTGTTTTCGGTCCCTCCCCGACGTCCCCGTTCCTGGTGTCCACCGATCAGAAAGGGGGAAAACTTGGTGCCCTTTCGTACATAGAGCACCCCGATCCCCTTGGGGGCATGAAGCTTATGGCCGGAGATAGAAAGCATGTCAATGGCGCTGTTCTGAAGGTCTATGGGAATTTTGCCGACGGCCTGGACAGCATCCGTATGAAAGAGAATTCCCCGGTCCCTTGCCATTTGAGCGGCCCTTTCCACCGGAAAGATCACCCCGGTTTCATTGTTGGCCCACATAAGACTGACGATGGCCGTATCCGGGGTGAGGCTCTCCTTGTATCGATCCATATCTAAGCGCCCCTCCTTGTCCACAGGGATCTCGGTCACGCGATAGCCCTGTTTGGTCAGCTCATTGCAGAGCACCTTTACAGCCGGATGTTCCACACGGCTGGTGACAATATGCATCTTGTCTTTCCCTGTGTTCAGGGCGGACATAATGGCCGTATTGTCGCTTTCAGATCCGCAGCTCGTGAAGATGATCTCCTCCGGAAAGGCGCCTAAGATGGCAGCTGTCTGCTCCCTGGCGTCGCGGATATTGCGGGCAACCTGACCCCCAAAGAGATACGCGCTGCTTGGGTTTCCATACCGGTCGGTGAGGAAGGGGAGCATTGCCTCTAATACTTCAGTCGCCACCTGGGTAGTGGCGTTATTGTCCATGTATATGGTTTTCATTCCGTCACCTCCTCGACGACCAGTTCGGGCCAGACCATTTCACGAAGAGTCTTTTCCACTAAATGAGTCAAGGTCAACTCAGAGGCCTTGCAAACGGCACAGGCCCCGCGGGTAGCCACTAAAACGCGATTTCCGATCACGTCTATCAGCTCTATATCACCGCCATCCTGCTGCAGGGAGGGTCTGATTTCCCGTTCAAGGGTTTCCTCGATCATCTTGATTTTCCGGATGTTGGAGAGCTTCGGGCGTTTCGCCGGCGCCTCTTCATCCCGGACCTTGGCAATAAGCTCCCGGATAGTGTCATGGCATGTCTCACAGCCACCCCCGGCCTTTGTATAATTCGTGACTTCTTCAACTGAAGAGAGGCTATTTTCTCTAATCGCTTTTTCGATCTCCACATCGGTGACGCCGAAGCATTCACAGACGATCTCCCCCTCCTGTTCCTTTGGGGCCTCTCCTTTGTAGTTGGAAAGGGCTGCTTCAAGGGCCTGATGGCCAAGCACAGAGCAGTGCATCTTCTCCTTGGGAAGACCTCCCAAGTAATCTGCAATCTCCTGATTGGTGACCTTTTCGGCCTCTTTTAGGCTCTTTCCTTTGAGCAGTTCGGTGAGGGCAGAGGCCGAAGCGATGGCGCTGGCGCAACCAAAAGTCTGGAATTTTGCGTCTTCAATTGTGCCTTCGTCAGTCACCTTAAGGGTGAGTTTAAGGGCATCTCCGCAGGCCATTGAGCCCACTTCACCGACCGCGTTAGCATCCTCCACCTCCCCCGCGTTCCGGGGATTGAGGAAGTGTTCCTTTACCTTATCCGTGTATTCCCACATAGGACCCCTCCATATAACAAGCTGGTTTAAAAAATGCTAACCGTTCATGGAACGTTGAAATTGGAAAATAGTCCCGCAGGGCGGGATTAGAAATTTGGCCACCATGCTATTGTGCTGTTGAGAACGTATTCAATTTTGGGCCGTGAACGGCTACAATATCTGTTTAGCACAAAAAGGAATGTATCTCAACAAACAATAGATTGTCCAGCTCCCTCTTCCTCCCCATACCCCCCTATTACCTCCAGGAATCTGTCTGGGGGCGGGGGAGCTGGTAGGCCATCATGGATTGAATATACTGATTGAGCCCCTCTGGATTATTTCTTTCCAGGTCTTCGATTTTTTCGTAAAGCTGGATCATGACGTCCTGGTTCTTAAGCATGTCCATCGGATGCAGGCCGTAATGTCCGGACCGTTGGAGCAGCACATAGGCTTTTTGATCCAGTTTCGGCAGTGATAAAAAGCGATCCAGTTCTTCGAGCATGCGCGCTTTGTCCTTGTTTAAATGACCGTCCACATACATTAGGAGGTTAAGACTGAAATCCGCGCACCGGAAGTGGGAA
Source organism: Deltaproteobacteria bacterium (assembly GCA_029932035.1). Classification (GTDB taxonomy): domain Bacteria; phylum Desulfobacterota; class DSM-4660; order Desulfatiglandales; family Desulfatiglandaceae; genus Desulfacyla. The sequence continues at coordinate 2,927 of JAOZQV010000339.1, forward strand.
GGCATCTCATCGAGATGGGATAATAACAAGCGGATCTCCTCCACGATTTCCAGATCACTAAGGGATGTGAACCGGCCGTCATTAACCATTGATTCCATGGGGGAGTTGGGTGGCAGCGCAAAAGTGCGCACCCTGATGAAATCGGGCCGGATCTGGTTTAGTACGTTTGCCGTCTCTATGGCGTTCTCCCGGCTTAGTGCTCTACCACCAATACCGGGCATGATATATTCCGAAAGGGATATGCCGGCCGCCATCACACGCTGTCCCCCTTTGACCATCTCCTCGGGGCTCTCGCCCTTTTGAATCAGTTTCAAGACCTTTGAAGAACCGCTTTCAAGCCCCGTATGGATCCGTGTCAGCCCCGCTTTTCTGAGGGTTTTTAGCGACTCGATGCTTTTTCTCTTAAGGCTTTTCGCACGGGCATAGGACGTGATCCGGGTAATACCGGGGAATTTCTTTTTGAGGTACCCAAGGATTTCCAGCAGTTCCCCCGTGGGAAGAATGAGGGAGTCTGCATCCTGAAAAAACGCCGTCGTGATTCCGGCGGCATAGGAGCCGTGATATAGAGCCATTTCATCCAGGTCTTTTTTGATTTCCGCCACGGATCGTCTCGAGAAGGCGGTTCCCTTATAGGCCGGACAGAACAGGCACCGGTTCCACGGGCAGTTCCTCGTCACACGAACCAGCAGGCTGTTTGCCTCGCTTGGCGGCCTGATGACACCTTGTTCAAACATAGCGTATTCTCCCAATTTTTTTGACCTGTGCGGAAAGGCATTTCACCGCAAGGCGCAGAGGTTACTTTTTTTATTGTTTTTCGTTGATCCCGCTGAAAAAAGCGGGACTTGCAGGACAACGAAAAAAAATAGATAGCCATTCGTAAATTAATGTAACTGGATATTGCTTTATTTATCAACAGTTAAATCGGCTGCACAGAAAAGGTGAATTTAAAGGCCATGTTGATACAATTTGCTAAATTGAGTGGTTTCTCTTTGCCGTCCTCTCAACGGCAAAGAGAAAATCATTTGTCTCAGCGTCCTTTGCGTCTTGCGGTGAATGCAGGATCTTCTTGTTTCAAACCACGGGAACTAACCGTATGGATCGATTCCTTCTGATGAAAAGAATAAACATCCATGCCGGGTTATTCAACCTATGATCGTTCCAAGTTCGAGTGTTGCGATCGGCTGGTTTCTACCAAGCACTTGCGGAGGTGCATAGGGAATTTAGGTGTCGGGCGTATCCTGGATACGGGAAGATGATTAAAAAAGAGATGTTGGTTTCATTGTTTCATTGTTTCAATGTGTCATGTGTCCCTATGGTTCGAAAGAGAACCTCATCTTTTAAAAATTCAAAGG
>JAOZQV010000340.1 GCA_029932035.1 Deltaproteobacteria bacterium
CCTGGACCAAGGGCCTTGAAATCACCGGGACAAATGTAATTATCGAAAACCTGTACGTCACCGGGTTTTCCAATACCGATGAGGAAGGCATTAGAATCTCAGGCGGCGCCGACAACGAGATCCGTTATTGCAACGTTTACGGGAACAACTGGGGCATAAGAGTAAACGAGGGCACCGACAACACCATCAAACACTGCGATATTTATAACAACAGCACCCATGGTGTTGACATCGTTCAGAGCAGTGGAACGACTGTGGTTCACAATAAAATCCATGGCAACCCCCAGTACGGAATCCGTATGGAATCTAGCCCGGAAATAAGCAGAAACCTGATTTATGACAACACCTTTGGCATACTAGTAGAGGCACTCAGTGAAAATTCCGCATCTCCCACCATCAAGAGCAATGTGATTTATGAAACCGTATCGGGCGCCATGTCTTACGGCATTTTCACGCGAGCCAGTAATTATTCCCAAACCAACCCGGTAATATATCACAATACCATCGACGGCGGTACACTCAGCGGTATCTCCATGGAAAAAGATGGCGTCAGTTCCTCCGCCCCCATTATCAAATACAACATCATCACCGAGTTTGGTCAGTACGGCATTAATAATAGCGGCGCCACCCCCACCATTGACTACAATGACGTGTGGAACAATGCCGCAGGTAACTACAACGGTTGTACAGCAGGTGCTAACGATATTTCTTTAGATCCCAAGTACGGAAGTTATGCACTCCAATCCGATTCTCCCTGCATCAACACCATACCACCCGGTGAAGGGGATCCCGTCACCCTCGACCACCCCGGTTACAAACGTCCCCGTCCCGGGAAAAGAACAAAAGACATGGGGGCCTATGAGTATGTGGCAGATGTAATCAACAATTACACACTGCCCGGCGGCACGGGAGTTTCCACGGACTACCGCATTTTTACAGTCCCCCTGAACCTGGGAACCGGCGCCGACATGCTGAATGCCATGGAAGCGGTTCTGGGGACCTATGATCCCACACACTGGCGCGGATTTCTGTACACAGGGACCAATTACAGGGAATTTAACTCGAGTCAATTTGCATCGCACACCATCGTCCCGGGAATGGGCTTCTGGATCATCACCACCTATACCGACAATATTCCCTTCGAAGCGAAACCGGCACCGGACGGGGTAGATTATGTGATGGAGTTGCAGCCGGGCTGGCACCTCATCGGCCTGCCCTGGATCAGCACTCAGATCACTCTGAGCAGCATCAAGGTCACAGACGGGGTATATACCTATGCCATCAGCAGTCCAAGCAACAATCTCACCCAGAGGTATTTGTGGGACTATACCGGGGTCAACGGTTATGTGAAGCGAAGCGCTGTCGGCTTTCGCCTTGAGAACAATAAGGGGTATTTTTTCAAGGTTCTGGCAGGAACATCCATAAGAATGATAATCCCCCACGCTGATAATCAAGCCCAAAGCGCCCCCGTTGATATGGCCCCGAATCAAACCAATACAAATGAGGACGACGAAGCCCCCCCGCCGCCCCCGGGTGAAGCGCCAATCCCGAACATCAAAGTCAACGGGCAGGACGGGCCGGTCACGGTTCATGCCGGGGATTCGGTTTCTGTTTCCGTAAGTCTTGATCCCGGAGCGTGGAGCGGCCGGAACGCAGACTGGTGGGTGGCCGCCCGAACCCCCTTTGACCCGCCCCTGAATTGGTATACCTATGTGTATCCCGAAGGTTGGCGATATGGTATCCACGTCTGTGCACAAGCGCCCCTTTATGAACTTACACCCTCATTCAATGTGCTGAATACGGTCCTTCCCGCAGGCAATTATATTTTCTACTTTGCCGTTGACGGCAACATGGATGGAGAAGTTGACGCCACCTGGCTGGATTATGTTGAGGTGCTTGTAGAATAGACGGAATAAGCATCTTTTCCCTCTTTGTCATACATACGCATCCTGCCACAGGTTCGTAATGAAATCTTTCCAGGGAAGGATACATATATCCCCATCTTTTCGGGGGGTATCTTCAAGAGAGACCAATAAATAATTCCCTAAAAGCTCTTCTTCCTTTATTGCAGTCAATCCTTTAAGGTCTTTTCTTGTGATATTTTCCTTCCCCTTTACCTCAATTGCTGTTTTTCCGTTGATGACAAAATCAACCTCAAAGCCTGAGGTTGACCTCCAGTAGCACAGATCACATCCCTGTTTGTAATCGCAGTAGCTTTTTATCTCATGATGGATATAGGCTTCAAATGCTTCCCCGAATTCCGGAGATCTCACCTTTAGACCCCGACGGCCCTGCAGAAATCTGGCAACTCCTATATCGAAAAAGTAGAATTTCGAAGTGGAAACCGGTTTTCGTTTGATGGATTTCCGCCATGCAGGCAGATCGTCGCCAAGCAGCGTGTCGCGTAAAATCTGAAAATATTCCTGCACGGTTGACCTTGGAACCTGTGCATCGCTTGCTATGTTCGTATAATTGATCATTTTACCGTTGCACAACCCGGCTACTGTGAGAAATCTGCTGAATGCAGGGACATTTCGAACGATGGCTTCCGCTGCAATCTCTTCCCTTAAATAATTTCCCGTATACGCCTCCAGATCTTCAAATGGCGCATCGGAAAAATAGATGGAAGGAATCAGACCCGTATCTAAGGCCTTTAGTAATTGGAAATCCTCTTTTAACTCTTTGAGAATAAAGGGGCGGAGCCGCCTGGTTCTGGCGCGGCCCCCCAACAGGTTCACGCCCTTATTTCTCAGCTTCCTGGCGCTGGACCCTGTAAGGAGAAAATGGATCCCTTTTTCTTCAATCAAGTTATGTACTTCATCAAGCAGAATCGGCAGCTTCTGAATCTCATCGATGATAACAATTTTGTCATGGTCTGTCATTTCCTGGCGAAGCCTTTGGGGCGCCCTGCTTAATTTCAGATACACATCCGTTTGAAGCAGATTATAATACCTGTATTCATTTAACGTATGTTGAATCAAGGATGTCTTTCCCATTTGGCGTGGTCCGAATAAAAAGTAGGATTTCTTTCGTAGAATCTTTAATAAATCCAATTGTCTCTTGACATACATAACCCATCCTCTCCATAACAATTGCCATAGATACCGTCATATATCATGATTATTGCCAGCTTACATGTCAAATATCACGCAGTCAAGGCCTTTTTTACCTTGAGGAGGAAGGGCTCTGCCTGTCGAAAATGGCCAGCAAATGTGGGCCAGCAATAGGTGTCGCCTCTACGTAGGACCGGAAACACAAAAATGCAAGACGCTTCCCTCTGCCCGGAAAAATCCTCTTGACTTAAAGACTTCCAATGAGGGGTGATGCGTTTGTTGAGGCCTTTAGTTTTGCCTTCTGGACAGGAGATGACGGCTGATATTTTTTAGCCGTAAGGCAACGGACGAGTGAATATGAACAATGGATTGACAATTGAGCAGTTTGAGGTGAAAATTATTAGCCCGAAACAATTGCTGGAGGAAATAAAATGGGAGCTTTAAGCCTGAGGTTACCCGAATCCATGCATCGTCATATTCGAGAAATTGCAAAAAAGGAATAGCTATGTTCTTAGAATCTCCGCCACCTGAAAAAGACCGGTTGAAACCAACGGATACATTTAACTTCTCCTGTCACAGCGAGCTTTCCTGTTTCAACACCTGTTGCCGCAACAAACACCTGCCCCTGACCCCTTATGACATCCTGAGAATCAAGAGCAATCTCGGCATTCATTCCGATGATTTTCTGGCCCGATATGTGGTCTATCGGCCGGACCCCGAGTCCGGCTTTCCCATTATCTCCATAAAGATGCTTCAGGAAAACGCGGTCTGTCCTTTTGTAACCGCCGAAGGATGCGCCATATACCACGACCGCCCCACCGCATGCCGCTTATACCCTTTGGGACGATCTTCAGGCATCGATCCGAAGAAAGGCGAACCGGAAGAATTTTACTCACTGCTTCATATCATCCGCTGCGACGGCCTAAAGGAAGAAAAAGTCTGGACCGTGGCCCAATGGGTAAATGACCAGGGCCTTCTGCCCTATATCGACATGAACGACAAGATGCTCGATATCCTGTTTCATCCCCGAAGAAATCCGTTAACGCCGATTGTGGAATCCCAGCAGCAGAAAGTGATGGTGGCCTGTTACAATCTGGATGTGTTTCGAGAATTTGTCTTCGAAACGCCCTTCCTGAAACAATTCGAAGTTGATGATGATACCACCCAGCGCGTCAAAATCGATGACGCAGCGCTTCTGACCCTGG
>JAOZQV010000341.1 GCA_029932035.1 Deltaproteobacteria bacterium
CGGTTCACCGAACCGGCGCAAGAGGTCCCATCGTGTCGGTGTATTTTCGGGATCCCGACGGCAATTTGATTGAAGTTTCCAACTATGAAAGCGCATAACAGCGCCAAAAAGGACTTCCCATCATTTAGAAGAAAGTTTTAAACCTACGCCTTAATGGTCAGGTAGATAACATAAACAACATAACAGGATAGAAGGATCACCCCGTCTCGCCGCGTTACTGTGGAGGTCTTCCTCATCATCAACCAGGGCAGAAAGCTGGTGAGCATCATCACGAGGTAATCGATGATCAATCCGCTCTGAAAAAACCCGCCGGGGATGGAAATCGGCCTTACTAACGATGCGGCGCCCAACACGCTCAGAATATTGAAAACATTGCTTCCAACCAGATTACCGATACTTATATCCATCTCTTTTCTTATTGCCGCAATAACAGACGTGGCCAGCTCGGGAAGCGAGGTCCCGAAGGCAACGATTGTGAGACCAATGAATTTTTCGCTTACACCAAGAACTTGCATGATTTCTACGGCCGACTCCACGACAATCTGAGCACCAAAGATTACCCCTACGATACCGATTATAACAAAAACAATCTGCCTGGACCTGGAACCGATATATTCTACTTCTTCTATGCCCAGCTCCGATAGAACTGCCTCTTCATTTAGACCCGTTTTGGACTCTTTTCTAGCGATGTAGTAGTTGAAAAACGTGTAGAGGATGATCCCGCTAAAAAGTGTGGCGCCCTCTATTCTTCCCAGGGTCGAATTGAGGGACAACACAAGGAGATAGAGGGATATACCGAGCATAAGTGGAATGTCCCGCGTCACAACAGATCGGTGACATTTGATCGGTTGAAAGAGGGCCGCCAGGCCAAGAACAAGTGCGATATTACATATATTGCTCCCAACCACGTTTCCCACTGCAATCATGCTCTTCCCTTTTATCGAAGAGACGAGACTGACCACCAGCTCCGGGGCGGATGTTCCAAAGGCAACCACTGTGAGGCCGATGACAACCGGCGTAACACCCAAACTCTTAGCCAGGCTGGATGAGCCTTTTACCAACCACTCCGCACCATAATAGAGCATCACAAAACCAATGAGACAGAGTAAAATATTCAGAGCCACCTTCTATCTCTCCTTCGATAATCCAATATTCAGATCGATTTTAGCGCCTTGTATCAAAAGTTTCTGTCACAAAAACAAGAAAATTGTGTGGAACATATACGGCTTCAGGTTTCAAAAAAGGCAAGTAGAAACGCTGTATCCTGAAACCCGAAACCTGGCCACTCACTGGGTTGCGGGCTTAGCCCGCATTGGACAGATGGCACCTTATACACGAATTCTCCAGTTTTCTTAAGAAAATTCGTAAGGGTTCACAGGTTCCTCGTTTCCCGCTGAAAAGAGAGATTCAGGGTTAAACGCAAGGGGGGGGATCCCGATCCCGGCAAAAAGAATCGCCGTCTTCACCGGTCATGGAGTAGCATGGTCGGATTAGCGACCGGTTGACTGTGTAAGTCAATGTAACGAATAAAGCAATACTAAGCAGCTACCGCTGCTTTTTCGGTCCTCAGGATCACGATTATGATCATGACCAAGGCTGGTATCAATGCCAATCCCGAAAGGATACCTCTCGGATAGAACAAGATAAATAGCGCCAATAGGAGGATTAAAAACCTTGAAGGAAGGTCATGCCTTTTACGTTCAAAAAGCCTACCGTGGATGGCGGCAGCTGCTGTACAGCATCCAACAGTTAGCACACCCAGAGCGGCCAGTTGTGCTAAACCAGGCTTCAGCAACAAAATATCCCAATTAAAAATCGCGAATGTGAGGAAGAAAAAAGGAACAGATATTTGCAGCGTTACCATCATCGTCTTCATGAAGGAGGCACCCGAAATACGGGAAGCAACAGCAGCTACGAGTGAGGTTGGTGGCGAATATTCGGATATGACCGCTATGAAAAATAAGAAGAAATGAGCTACCCAAGGGTTGATCCCGATTCGTACCATAGGCGGGATGACTATCACGGCTGAGAGTATATAACAGGCCGACGGAGGTATTCCCAGCCCTAAAAAGACCCCGATTCCGAATCCAACTGCGATAAGGGCTATGACATTGTATTCTCCAACCGTGGCCAATAGCCCCATTAGCTTAATCATCCATCCACTGACCACGAACAGATTTATCATCACACCGAGCATGGCTAACAAGAGAATGAGCGGAGCGGTGACCCCGGCAAATGCCTCTAAGGCCCGAAGCAAACACCGAAACCATCCTTTCATTTTATCTGAAATTGTCCCGGTGTGGAGATACACGCGGAGCAAGGACCCGGTGATAAAGAGACCGACCGCCATGTAAAGTGCGGCGCTTGATGCGCTATACCAGAGCACACCCATCAAAAAGATCAAAACGCCTATGAAGGCAAAGAAAATCGCTGTATTGACCACGTCCATCTTGGAGAATCTTTCGATAATGGCTTCCGGTGCTAAATCTTTGCTGCTTCCCCTTTCCCGTATGAAACGCGCTGTGAAGAGGAAAACCGATAGGGATATGATACCAAAAAAAATGAGTGCCGGCGCATATCCTCGAGCTATAACCTCGAAATAAGTCACTCCGAGAAAGTCAGCCATGAGGAAACCGGCTATAGCCATGACTGGCGGCATGAGCAGGCCTCCCAACGAAGCTGCAGCTTCCACAGCGCCAGCGTGAAGAGCGGGGAACCCTGCTCTTTTCATCAACGGTATGGTGTACTGCCCGGTTATGGCCGCATTCGCTGCCCCCGATCCACTGCAAGTAGCGATAGCCATTGAAGTCACTACCGCCGTTTGCGGAATGAGGGTTTTACGTCTGGCAAATATCCCGGTGAATGTTTTGACAATAGATTCCTGAACGCCAAATCCCTGTGCAATGCCCAGGAACATAAAAAATGCTGCGATAACGCCTACCCCGGTTTGCGAATAAGTACCAAATAGACCCAATGTGATCTCAATGGAAGAAGATGTAACTACTCTTAGCCAGGAGACTCCGGGATGACCTAATATACCCGGGAAAATCCACCCGTAAACGGAATAAAGCATGAGAAGCAGTATGAGATAAAAGAGTATACCCTGTTCCCGTCTGGTATATTCCATCACGAGACCGAGCATCATCACTCCTACGATTATATCAGGGGTGTTAAGGAAACCAGCCCTGTCATAAATGAGTTCGTCAAACTCCACCCTCATGTATATTATGGAAAAGATGCATATAGCGATGTAGGCGGCGGCTATGGCAATATTGAGTTTAAGTCCAAGACGTGGATATGGCAGCTCTCCGGCGACAAAAAAATTTAACACCCACATCACGTATGCTATTGGGACCAGAGTTACGGCAAGGAGCATTGTTCCTCCCAGGCCGGTTGTGAAATAATGTAGCGAAAACGATAAATATACGATGGTGGCTATAAGGTAGGAAGGGTAAAAGAATTTACGCATTTGAGCGAGTGAAGACCTTTCATCTTGAACTGGATTTTCTTCCATTTTTTCATCCTTTTACTTTATTCCTGATTTAGCATCTCAGCATCCCGGACTATCTACATTAGTAAGCAACACCTCCCTTCACATTTTATTGGGTTGTCTATTTTGCTCCGGCTGGAACGTTAAAGCAGAGCACCCGTAAAAAATCCCCACGATTCCCAACAAATAATTGCCACAAGTCCTGGCAAGCTCTTTTCAATTGTTTTCTGAATTCATACCCGTGTTCGCAACAAAAAGGGCACGGCGCCGTAATGGTCCGAGCCTTTACCCAACCGAGACGTACGACGTTAGTGATAACTAAAATGAAGTGAAAGGAAGTTATTTTTTAGAATTTTAGAACCAGAAAAATTGATAACAGAAATGAGTTTGCCTGTCAATCACAAATTTATTACAAAGCCACCCTTCTGAATTTTAGGTACTATCTGGTTTCTTTTTCAGTACTTTCAATCCATAAGGGCAGACTGCCGAGCAAATTCCGCAGTTGTGCCCCTTGTGATACCGGAAGTAGTGTTCCTTTTTCCATTGATCACATGCCCGTACATCCAGTATCTCTTCGCGCGGCAATCCTGGATACCATGCCTTGCCTTTCAATGCTTTTGCAGGGCAGGCTTCCACACAGCGCTTACAACGACCGCAGAAGCTTCTCTCTATTGGTGGTCCACACGGCAGTTTAATGTCGGTGAAAACGGTTCCCAATCGAATCCATGATCCGAACCGGCGCGTGATAAGTTGACAATGACGACC
>JAOZQV010000342.1 GCA_029932035.1 Deltaproteobacteria bacterium
ACAGCCCCCATGCTCTGGGGGAATGCAGGGGCGAGCCCTGGGATGGCAGTCGGGGTCAGTGGCCCATGTTCCAGCACCACTGCGGCGCTTTTTTGAGTATCATTTTGGATGAACCCTTCATTTCTTAGAATATTTCGCACAAGAATGGCGAACTTGTAGTTTCCAATATAATTGAAATGTCCCTCTTTATTCAATCTCAACGATTTTGGTACGGATACCAAATATGAATCGATGCCGTTTTCCTTACAGAAAGCATGTATATCTCGGGATACCGGGCCTTGGCCGTGTGAAATAACGACAAAAAATATGCCCCTGTCTTTTAGGTATAAGCTGTATTTTGATAATGCTGATTTGGAACGTTTTCCCATTAATTTGTTTTGTTTTGTATTGATATCCAATATTGTAAAGTTGTCAATAACAAATTTATGAAAGGATTTCTTTTCGGGGAAATCTGATGGTTTCACCCTGATCAGTTCTTTATAGTAGAGCCACCAATACAGCGCAAAGGGGGTACTGGCAATATAAGTATGTTGTCTAAAAAAATTCAGTGCATCGTATAGAGCATGGATAATGGTTGATTTTGTTGAATGATCAAATGCTTTGTCATCGTCGTCATAGTCATTTTCAGTGGCTAAATAGACAACCCCATCCGGCATGAAATGTTGGGCTATTTCTTTTGATTTTTCAGTGGCGGCGATGACTCCATATCCATTCAATCCAAGGTTTAGCACTCTGTAATTATAAGGCAAATTAAACTCAAGCAATGCTGGATAGGACGTTTCATAATTAACCCCCCATCCCATAGTGAATGAGTCTCCGATTGCATGGATTATCTTTTCTTTCCTGTTCCCCTTCAACGTATAGTCTAGTTTTCTATCGTAGGTTCTGAATCCAAAGTCATTAACGGTTATAATGAAATTGAAAAAATAGCTGCCCATTGAATCTTTCAGCCGTATAGTGGACGATGTGCCGGGATTGAAGTCGGTGTACCATCGATTATGGTATTGATAGACTTGACGGAAATGATACGCAAAATCCAGAATATTGGGGTTAACCATTCGTAAGCATAACTCAATGAAGAGTGCTAGCAAGAAAATAACCAACAAAGTTGAAAGGACGGGACGCTTAATGAATCGGCTGTTTTTCATATAGAGTCAAAATTGAAAGCGCAACAGGCTGGCTTCCATTTAAGATTCTGCTTTCAGTGATGAATTCACAATATTCCTGTTCTTAAGAATCAACACATTATTACGCCTTCATATTAATTGATCCAGGAGCTTTTTCGGTAGTCAGTGCCTCCCGGAAAACGCTTCCATGGGTAGGCCGAGACGTAATTCTAATCCAGCGGAATCAGCGCCATTCATACAATGGGGGAATCCGCACATTTGCAAAACGGCAAACATAATTCGTGGTAGCCCCACAACAGCCCACGCTAAAACAGAGCATAAATAAAAGGAGCAACAGAGCTGCCTTCGGTAAAGACAATCAGGGCGCCAAAGAGCCCTAACGTAATCAGAATGGGGAGCAACCAGTACCGTTTTCTGAGTCTCAGAAACTCCCAGAATTCTTTAATAATGGATTGATTGGCCATGGAAGTCTCCTAATATCGTTTCAAAAAGCGTTCTTTTGGTTGCACCGGCTCAGTGCGGGCCACCCAATAGGACGAAGCGCCCTTGTCTGGTTTGAAAGGGAGAGGCCTTCCGCCAAAAACGCGCTTGATCAGAGCCGACGGGGTGATTACCAAATAATAAGCCAATGCAAGTAGCAGGATCGTTACGGTTCTTCCGATTAAGTGAGCAATTTTCATCCATCCCGAATATACAGGTCTCAATCGCAATGGGTTTAGCATGAATCCTAACCCCACGAAGGACAAAAAACCAAAAAGATATGTGGGGACGGGCTTTCTAAACCAGAGTCCCAATGTGCACAAGATTCCGAAAAAAATAAAGGCAATAATCCCGAATTTTCGTATTTTCCAGGTTTCAGTCGAGTTCAAGTTTGCTTCTCCATTCCCCATTTTCTTCCCACGGAGGTTGTTTATCTTTGAATAGAATACAATCTTCCATAACAAGGACATCAATCTCTGTCCGCATGAAACAGCGGTAAGCATCTTCCGGCGTACAGACGATCGGTTCGCCCCGGACATTGAAACTGGTATTCACTAATACAGCACATCCGGTCAGTTTTTCAAATTCCGAGATCACGGCGTGATAGTCCAGGTTGCCCTCTTGGCTAACTGTTTGAAGCCGGGCAGAGTAGTCTAAGTGCGTAACGGCAGGGATGTCGCTTCTTTTCACCATTAGACGTTTCAGCATCGGCATTTCATCTGGTGAAGGTTGCGGCAGGCATCTTTCCTTCTTGACATTGGCAACCAGGAGCATGTAGGGGCTCGGTACGTCTGTCTCAAAGTATGATGCGGCCTTTTCCTCAAGCACCGATGGAGCAAAGGGTCTGAAGGACTCGCGGTATTTTATTTTCAGGTTCATCACCTTCTGGGTGTCTGCACGCCTCGGATCACCGAGGATGCTTCTGGCCCCTAATGCCCTTGGTCCGAACTCCATACGCCCTGCCATATATCCCACGATATTCCCTTCAGCTATTTTCGAGGCGATTGCCTGAGGCCTTTTTTCCCGATCAAGTTCGTGGTAGGGGTACTTATTTCTTTCAAGGTAGGTCTTGATCTCTTCACTGGTAAAAGCGGGGCCGAGATATGATCCCTGCTGGCTGTCGTGGCCCTTCGGATCAGGCCTTTCGTTTCCAAGATAGCGATGCCAAACGGACAGTGCTGCCCCTAAGGCCCCTCCGGCGTCGCCGGCAGCAGGCTGTATCCAGATTTCTTCAAAATCGCTCTCCCGCAATATGCGCCCGTTTGCAACACAATTCAAGGCTACGCCACCAGCAAGGCAGAGTGTTTTCTGCCCTGTTTCTTTGTGAACCCAGTTTACCATCTTGAGTATGATCTCTTCAGTAACTGACTGGATACTTGCTGCAATGTCCATTTCTCTTTGTGTAATTTCTGTCTCAGGCTTCCTTGGAGGTCCACCAAAGAGTCTGGAAAAATGCCTGTTGGTCATACGCAGGCCGCCCAAGAAATCAAAATAGGTCAGGTTCAATCGGAGGGAGCCGTCATCTTTTACGTCTATAAGTTCTGAGAGGATGAGATTTTTATAACGAGGCTGGCCATAGGGGGCCAGCCCCATGAGCTTGTATTCGCCGGAGTTGACTCTAAACCCTGTAAAGTAGGTAAAGGCGGAGTATAGCAGGCCCAAAGAGTCGGGGAAATGTAACTCCTTGAGCAGTGTAATCTCATTTCCCTGACCAAACCCGTAGCTTGCTGTAGCCCATTCTCCCACCCCGTCCACAGTGAGTATGGCTGCCTCTTCAAAGGGTGAGGGATAAAAGGCAGATGCCACATGGGCCTCGTGGTGTTCCGTGAATAAGACATCTCCCTCGTAACCTATTTCCTGCCGGACTATCTTATGAATATGCAGTTTTTTCCCCAACCATAGGGGCATGGCCTCCAGCCAGGATCGGAGGCCTTTAGGGGCCACTGTCAGGTAACTCAAAAGGAGACGTTCGAATGTCTGAATCGGTTTATCGTAGTAAACGACAAAGTCCAGGTCTTGAACCGAGGTCTTTCCTTTTTCGAGACAGTATCTGATGGCGTTTTCTGGAAACCGGGGATCGTGCTTTTTCCTTGAAAATCGTTCTTCCTGTGCAGCTGCGAGTATTTTTCCATCCCGAAGCAGGCACGAAGCGCTGTCATGATAAAAACAAGATATTCCCAAAATATCCAAGGTTTAATCCCTTTTCGAGCGTAAGGTTGTTGCCCCATCCGATCGCACGTTGTTCTCTGTTGCTTAACAAACGATTAAGCAGATATGAATATCGCTTTCTTCGTCATTTTATTCATCCCTGATACGTGGCTTCATGTCAATTCCGAGTCGATTTCTACATATTGTGTGTCTTACCAACACCCTCAGATTTAAGTTCTCGAGCAGAGATACGCCGATTTTCAATCAGATGTCAACTCAGAAATCGAAACGTACTCAATGCAAGAATACATATTTCAGTTTTGAAACCAGCACTTCCATCCTCACCACCTGATTTCCCCGCAGCCTGACAGAGAAAGTATCTTCCACCCAAAGGCCCAAAACTTCAAGAGCTTGATTCCCGATCCCACCGCCCCGGAATGGCGGTGCCGCAGTAGGTGCATTTACCATCCTTCATATGGATTTCCTTGATCCAGTAA
>JAOZQV010000343.1 GCA_029932035.1 Deltaproteobacteria bacterium
GGTTGCGGGTTGCGGGTTGCGGAATGAGACAAGTAATTTTTAATTTCAAATGTCAAGTATAATATTAGCAGATTGTAATCATTTTTAAAAAACAGGAGGTACATTTAAATGGCGGACAAATCTTACGATGCAATAGTTATCGGCGGTGGACATCATGGGACGACAATTGCCCCTTATCTGGCCAAAGCCGGTTTGTCAGTAGGGGTTTTTGAACGATTAGATCATCTCGGGGGCGGTGCCGTATCCTATGATGACACGCCGGCGCCCGGGTTTCGAGGCAACTTCTGCGCCCATTTTACACGCTATTATGGTCATCCCGCGTATAAGGAATTCAATCTTCGCGATGAGGGATTAGAGTATGTCTTTCCCGATACAAATGAAGCAGCAATCTTTGATGATGGGACTTCCTATGTAGCTTACGCCGGTTTTCCGGTCGTAGACCCACAAACAGGGGAAACAGAGTATAGCGAAAAAAATGTGAAAAAGACATATGAACAGATCTCCAGGTTTTCCAAACCCGACGCAGAGGCATATCTTTATTGGACTGAAAAATACAAAGAAATAATCCGACCTGCATTTGCTAAGCACAGGTACTCGGTGGCGACTCCTTATGGGGTCCCCGATGCCATCGAAGAGCTGATGAGCAACCCTGAAAGCGGGATTGATCCATCTATGCAATTCATGACCGCCAAGGAAGTCGCTCACTATTTCTTCGAGAGCCCGGAACTCCGGATTTTGACTCTGAGAGGGTTTCTTACCTCCTCCGGCATTTATGCGGATGATGTGCCGGGCATTATGTATACCTTTGCGACCCTCCACCTGGTCCTCGGATGGGAGACAGCGGCTATTGCTAAAGGCGGAACACAGTCAATTACGGATTCACTGGTTTCCGCAGGAAAGAAAATGGGGGTTGAATACTTCATCAATTCTGAAGTGGATAAAGTGCTTATTGAAAATGGTAAGGCTAAAGGCATCAAGTTATTGGACGGGAGCGAGATCGAGGCTAAGCAAATGGTGGTATCTGATAATGCCACTCCTCAGCTTTTCCTTCGCATGATTGGAGAAGATCATCTAAGCACCCAGATGAAGCGCAAGGTGGATACGTATTTCTTTGATCGCGCGCAGCTTTTCTGGGGAACCGTGGGCGTGCATGAGTTGCCCCAATATAAGGCGGCAAAGGACAACCCTGATGTAAATAACACGCCGCGGACCTATTGGGCACCCAACGACCTGGCGTTTATGGAAGACAAATATGTGCATGAAATCTTCCTGTTAGGTATGCCTTCCAAGTTTTTCTGTTTGACGGCCCCTGACAGTATCTGGGATCCAACGCGCGTACCGGAAGGAAAACACAGCCTGCATATAGAGGAATTTACCGCTCCTGCTCGAATTTTCTCCAGGAAGGAATGGCGGCAGTTGCATGACGAATTTTACGACTCCATGATTGCACAATGGCAGAAATATGCGCCCAACATGACCAAAGACAACTTCATCGGAGAGCGTATTGCTACACCCATCGATATACAGGATACCCATCTCGATATGAGAGAAGGGGGTTGGTCCGAGGGCAACTGCGGCGGCTCTCAGAGCGGACGTTTCAGAGGACTGCCAGGAGGCATCAAGACATTTATCAATGGTCTGTATATGTGTTCCTCGGGGGTAGCAGGTGGACCGGCTATCGGACGGGGATCCAGTTATAACTGTTATCAGGTGATCGCCAAAGACTATGGGCTGCGGATGCCGGAATATTGAAAGAGATGGCGCCCGTTTACGAGTTCAGAAGTTAAGGGATAATATAGCTCTTTTCTACTTCATAATCTTAATCTTAATCATAATCTTACTCAATACGATTATGATTAAGAGTACGATTAAGATTATGATGCGATGGTAAGGAATCGCAGAGGAGTCTGAGCATGCGCTTGAAGGACAGGGTGGCTATCGTGACCGGTGGGGCGCGGGGATTGGGCCGGGCGTTTGCACTTCGGTTGGCGCAGGAAGGGGCGCGGGTTATGGTCATGAATATCGTGCTCAATGATAAAGACCTGGAAGATATGAAAGAAACGGTTGGGCTGATCAACGATATGGGCGGCGACGCGCAATTTTTTGAGGGGGATGTCACCAGCGAGTCGGACACCCGGGCCATGGCGGAAGCAACGGCGGCGGCCTTTGGTGAAATCCACATCCTTATTAATAATGCCGCTGTCTATGACGGGCTTGTGAGAAAACCGTTTGATGAAATTTCCTTAGACGAATGGGACCGGGTCATGGGCGTGAACGTCAAAGGCGCCTTTCTATCTACTCGCGCCGTGTTTCCCTTTATGAAACAAGAGGCCTACGGAAAAATCGTGAACCTCTGTTCTGAAACAGCCTTTACCGGCTCCCACGGCTTTGTGCACTATGTGGCGTCAAAGGGCGGTATCCTGGCCCTGACCCGTTCCCTGGCCGTTGAATTAGGTCCCTACAACATCTGCATCAATGCCGTTGCCCCCGGGTTTACGGATACGGAAGCCAGTCGTTCCTTAGCGGATGTGGATAAATACGACACAACCAAAACTCCTCTCAATCGCATGGGGACACCTGAAGACATTACCGGTGCCGCCCTTTTCTTAGCCTCCCCGGAAAGTGATTTCATCACCGGGCAGACCATAGTGGTGGATGGGGGAAGGTATATGCATTGAGAGTTACGGGTTACAGGTTCCGGGTTGCGAGTTACGGGTTGCAAGTCGCGGGTTGAAGTATAAGGTCTTTCCGTTTTTCAATAGTCAATCAAAAGGTTTTTCGTGGAAGTAGTAGCGCCATTAAAAGAGGCATCAGACATGATAAGGGATGCCGGTGGTGAAGCATATAAGCTCTGTTTTCAGTGCGGGCTTTGCACTGTCAGTTGTCCCTGGAATAATGTTAGGTCGTTTATCCCCCACAAGATGATTTGTCAGGCTAAGTTTGGTCTGGCCGACATAGAGGATGAGGAATGGTGGTTGTGCTCGACCTGCAACATGTGTGTCAGCCGTTGTCCACGGGGTGTTTCCATTACAGATATTATGCAGGCAGTTCGGGCCATCGTCTTAGAATACCAGTACAGCATGGCGCAATCAAGCCTCAGAAATGCCATGGGCAGTTTGAGCGGAAACGGGAACCCATGGGGAGAGAAACAGGAGAAACGTTCTGAGTGGGCGCAGGATAGGGATATCAGGGTCTTCAACCAGGATATGGATCTGCTCTACTTTCCCTGTTGTGTCCCTGCGTATGATCCCAAACTCAGAAGCATTGCCCGGGCCACATCTGAGATACTCCAAAATACAGGGGCCAATTTCGGCATCCTCGGGGCAAAGGAAAACTGCTGTGGCGAGAGCATTCGCAAGGTAGGCAACAACGACCTGTTCGAAACCCTGGCAAAGGGTAATATTAATGCCTTCAACGAGAGTGGCGTAAAGGAAATCATTGTCAGTTCGCCCCACTGCTATACTACGTTTAAGGATGAGTATCCGGGTCTTGGAGGAAACTACAAGGTTATTCATTTCACGCAGTATTTGGCGACACTCATTGACGAGGGTAAACTAAACTTCAGTAAGGAATTCAAAAAAAGGGTGGTTTATCACGATCCCTGTTACCTCGGGCGTCATAATGGGATATATGATGAACCACGAAAGGTCCTGAGAAACATTCCCGGTCTAAAACTGATGGACGAGGTTGATTCACGTGAGAACAGCCTCTGTTGCGGCGGCGGCGGGGGAAGGATATGGATGGAAACCAAGAAGGGTGAGCGGTTTTCAGATATCTTAGTTGATCAGGCCATTTCATTGGGGGCAGAGGTTTTGGCGACTGCCTGCCCATACTGTCTGCTTAATTTCAGGGACAGTGTATTAAACGCTGATAAGGAAGATGTCCTCGAAGTCAGGGATATTTCAGAAATTGTTCAAGAGGCGCTGTGAAAGCGGTGAAACCGGAATTGACTATTGACTATTGACTATTGAATATTTGTGGAAGTCGCTTCGCTCCGTCATTTTTTTTAACATTGTGTCTATGCGGCTTACAGGTAGTTTGTAAATGGTAACCGATCATGTAGAAAGCACTGAGGTCGCAGTCCCCACTCCGGGCAAAGTGGGTGCGGTTATGGTGGTGGGTGGCGGAGTGAGCGGGATACAGGCCGCGTTAGATACGGCCAACTCCGGTTTCAAGGTCTATCTCGTTGAAAAGGGCCCGGCCATTGGCGGCAGGATGTCCCAATTGGATAAGACATTTCCCACCAATGATT